>DASVYG010000235.1:0-7731 GCA_036392315.1 Gemmatimonadaceae bacterium | reverse complement strand
CGGAAACGCTGAGTTGTAGATCAGCGCCGCTTCCGGAGAGAACAGGTAGAAATCGACCGAGCTCTTCGCCGGTCTAGCGACGCGCGCCACCCACGGATGATTGGTCGTCGACGGTAGCAGTTGGTCGATTTCGCGCGGTCCGAAGGCGCGAAGGACCCATGATTGCGCCGGCACAACGCCTTTGTCCTGGAGCACGCGCAAGTAACGCTCGACTTCGGTGTTGACCGCGACGAGATCGCGCGTCGACGAGCCGGCGGTGACTTGAGCGCGCACCGCCGACGCCCCACCGGCGATTGCCAACGCGAGCCATGCGATGCGGCGCAGGTGGATGCAGCGACTCACGCGACCTGCCGCGATGGATCGTCGATCGGTGTCATCGATCGGCGCAGAAGGCCACGCACCGCTCGGCGTTCGCCCTGCGTAACAAGCCCGAACCACGCGACGGGCAGATAGACGGCCGCCGCCGCGAAGACGTACGCGATTCGCGCCGCGGAACTCTGCAGTACCGCGCCCACGAGCAACGCCAATCCCATCGTGATCCACATCGCCTTGGGCGTGCGCACCAAGCGTCGATCGGGTACGAGACTGCGGCGCGCCATCATCGACAGTGCAACTGTGTCGACGAGCACCCGAAGCGTCCACGCCAATGCGACGCCGGCGAGCCCCATCGTCTTCGCGAGCATCACGATGGTCGCGATGTAGAGCGGCAGCTCGACCAGATTCAACTTACCAGTGAGATCGGCCCGGCCAACTCCCTGCAGCACGGCGAAGCCGACGAAGCCGACGCCGTTGATCAACGCCCCGACCGCCAGCCATTGGAGAACCGTCGAGCCGGCACGCGCGAACTCGGGTCCAACCCACACACGCAGGATCTCGGATGCCAACGTGACGAGCACGAGACTGATCGGAAAGATGACGAGCACCACGGCGCGCACACCCTTGTCGAACAACGCCGCGGTGCGCGCGCGATCCCGGGCGAATGATTCGGCGAACGCCGGAAACAACACGCCCATGAGGGCGGACGGAAACAGCAGCAACTTCATCACCGCTTCGAACGGCGTCACGTAGTACGCGACGGCGGCGAGCGGCAACAACGCGCCGATGAAGAAGCGGTCGAAATACGTCATGAGCGGACTGACGACGTTGCTCACCGTCATCCAACCGCCAACACGCAGCAGCGGCCACACCACGTGGCCGCGAACCGCGAGGCCGTGACGCAAGAACGAATAACGCTGCAAGCACAACGCGAAGTGCGCCGCCCAGGAGATCAGACGCCCGACAACGAGCACGCCGACGACGATGTCGAGCCGGTTGGTGAACGGCAGCGCGAGGAGCGGGCCGGCGTAGGAGAAGACGGCGAGCGGAATGCGCAGCATCGTCGCTAATCCAAAATGCTGGTGCGCTTCGATGATGCCGCGAAATCCGGCGGTCGACACCACGATCGGAAGCGACAAGGCAAGCAGATAGAAGGATCGCGCGCTCTCCGGCCTCAGCGCCGACGGAATCTTGAGCAGATCCGTCACGAGCCACGGAGTGGCCAGCGCGAGCGCCAGGGCCCCCGCCACGCCGAGAACGAACATGAGCGCCAGGGCCGTCCAGCCGAGCGACACCAGCTCCCCTTCGCGATCCGACCCGAGTCGCGTCGCGACCGCGTGCGTGAGCGCCCGACCGAGACCGAAATCGACGAATCCAAAGTATCCGATCGTCGCCCACGCGAGCGTGAGAACCCCGAACCGATCGGCGCCGAGTCCGCGAATGAGCCACGGAATGGCGACGAGCGCGGCGGCCAGAGGCGCCGCCTGCCCGGCGAGATTCAGCGCCGTGTTTCGGGCGAGCAGCGTCGAATCGGTCACGGCGCTGCGCTGCGACCCGGTTCGGCGGTGCGCCCGGCCGTGACCGCGCTGAAGACGTCATGATACGCCGTCATTACCGGACGGGCGCGCCGCCACTGGCGGCGTATGAGCTTCGGTATGAGACATCTCGTAATCGACCACACCACGGCCACCGGCAGCCGGCTCGGTTCGAACTTGTGCACCAACAGCAGCGCGCTGCGGACGGTGTGATAGTCGCGACGGTCGCTGTGTCGCTGAACCGAGCCCTCGCCCTTGTGCCAGACGCGCGCGCGGGGCGCGTAGCCGAGCTCTCGGCCCGCCCGTCGCATCCTCAAACACCAGTCCACTTCTTCCGAGTACATGAAATAGCGCTCGTCGAGCAGCCCGACGTCGTGCAGCACGTCGAGCCGAAGGAGCATGCAGGCGCCGGAAACAAAATCGAAGTGCGGCGGCCTCGACTCCGGCCGGTCGTGCAGCACCGCGACCTTCGTGAAGCCGCTCCAGAGTGACAGGCGCCCGCCCCCCGCGACCTGAACACGGTCGGGACGATCGTACCAAAAGACGGTCGCCCCGACGGCGGCCAGCTGGTCGCGCTCACACAGCGTCGTCACCATCTCGGTCAACGCGGTTGGCTCGACGACCGTGTCGTTGTTGAGAATCCAGACGAGTGAGCGTTCGCCGCGTGCATGCAGATACCGAAGGCCGACGTTGTTGCCGCCTGTGAATCCCCGGTTCTCATGGAGACGCACGAGCACGAGCTGTGCATCGGCATCGGGCAGCGTGCCGGCTTCGGCCTGAGCTCGGTCACCGAGCACATACCGAATCGGCTTGCGGATGGGTGTGCCCTCGAAGGCATGCAATGCGGCGACGCGAGGAGGCGCCGCCGGCTGCGTCCCTTCGGCCCACGCTCGGATTCGTTCCACGGAACCGTCGCTCGAGCCGTTGTCGCAGACGATGACGCGAACGTCGGGGTAGTCGAGACGGAAGATGCTCTCGAGACACTCGAGGGTGTCCTGCCATCCGTTGTAGTTGACCAGCAGGACGTGTACGCGCGGTAGCTCGTTCATTGAATCCTAAAGCCTAGAAAACCCTCGCGACGGAATCGCTGTCCATCATGCTCTGCCCACACCGTGCTGCACTGGCGCTGTTGCTCGCCGCCATGCTTCCGATCCATGCGCAGGACAGCGCAGCGATATCGGCCTCGAGGCCCACGCGTACGGTTCTGCTTGGCAGTCCCGACGAGGACCGCTTGCGCATCGAGCAAATCCGCGGCCGACGAAGCCTCGCCGGCAGTCTCATCCGTTCTCCGTCCGCTTCAAACGTCTTCGACTCGTCGACGGCGGCGCTGCGCTGGGCGATCATCGGCCCCGTCGTCGACGCAACGTGGAACTCGCAAATTCCTTTCTCCATTGATGACGGCAGCCTGTGGGCAGGCCGTGGCATCAGTCCTCGCTTGACGGCCGGTGTTCGGGCAAACCTTGGACCGTTGCGCGTTCAAGTGGCACCGGAGTTCATGTATTCGGAGAACAGGCCGTTCCCATTACCCCCATCGGGGATTCCGGGTCGCAGCGACTACGCGCTGCGCTACCACGGCGGCCCAATGTCGATCGACCTGCCGTTCCGCTTCGGCGCGGAACCGTTCACGGTCGCGGATGTCGGCCAATCCGCCGTGTGGGCGTCGCTCGGTGCGGCCGACATCGGCGCTGCGACCGAAAACCAATGGTGGGGCCCCGCGATTCAGAATGCGCTCGTGATGAGCGACAACGCGCCGGGAATTCCTCACGCATTCGTACGTACGAATCGTCCGGTGCGGACCGGCGTCGGCGATTTCGAGGCGAAGCTGATCGCCGGCGGACTCACGGAATCACTCTATTTCGACAACGATCCGAGCAACGACCGACGCTCGTTCAGCGGCGCGGTTGCCACGTTCGCGCCGAGCGTTGAGCCGAACCTGTCGGTCGGCGCCGCGCGCGCCGTGTATAGCCCTGCACCGCGATCGCAAGATATCGTCTCGCACGCGTTCGACGCACTGCTCCGCGGCAGCACGACGCGGCCCGATTCCACACATACCGGCGCGAGCACATTCGATCAGCTGTTCTCGCTCTTCGGGCGATGGGTATTTCCGGAAAGCGGCTTCGAGGTCTACGGCGAGTGGGCGCGAATGCTGCCTCCGTCCTCGCTACGACAATTCCTTCTCGATCCGCAATACACCGGCGGTTACACGGTGGGCCTGCAGTTCGCAGGCAACGTTCAGCGTGATGCGCTGATTCGACTCCAGGGTGAGGTGAGTTTTCTCGACCAGACGCCGCCATCGCGCGCCGGCGATACGCTCTCGTTCTACACGAGTCGCACCGTGCCTCAGGGCTATACGCAGCGTGGACAGCTCATCGGCGCGGCGATCGGACCGGGCGGCTCGAGCGAATTCCTCGCGCTCGACTACATGCCTCCATCGTGGGACGTCGGCGTCTTCGCCCAACGAATTCGGTGGGACGAAGACACCTACTACATCCAGCCAACCGGCTTTGCGACTTTTGGGCACGATGTCACGGCGCTGGCCGGCGTTCGAGGAACGCTGCGCGCCATTGGCGGCGAGTTGCACGCCGAGTACAGTGTTGCCGCGCGACTCAACTTCATGTTTCAGAATATTAACGGCGGGTATGGCGCCGGACGCGCAAACGATTTTCGCAACGTGACCTTGCGACTGTGGTTCTCGCCATCGGCAATTCGGTGATGACCTCAACTCGCCCCGCTGATCACTGTTTATGAAAGTCGCTCTGCTCAACTCTCTCTACGCGCCGAACGCGGTGGGTGGAACGGAGCGAGTCGTTCAAACGTTGGCCGAATCGCTGCTCGCACGGGGCCATGAACCCCTGGTGGTGTGTACCGCGGCACAGCGCGGCGTTCGTCGGGAAGGAATGCGCGGGGTTTCCGTGTACCGGGTCGGCCTCCAGAACGTGTATCCGTTGCTGCCGATCGACGCGCGGCATGCCGTGGCGAAACCGATCTGGCACGCCATGGACACGCTGAACGTCGGGATGGCGAATGCCCTCGGCCGCATTCTCGATGACGAGCGACCGGACGTCGTTCACACGCACAACTTGACCGGCTTTTCCGCCTTGGCGTGGTCGGCGGCGCACGATCGCGGGATCCCCATCGTCCACACGCTTCACGACTACTACCTGCTCTGCCCTCGCTCGACGATGTTCGCGAACGGCGTGAACTGTGAGCGGCAGCACGCGACCTGCGCGCTCTATTCATGGCCGCGCGTCAAGCTTTCGTCGCACGTGCGCGCGGTCGTCGGCGTGAGTCGGTTCGTGCTCGACCGCCATCTCGCGCACGGAGCATTCCCCCGTGCCGAAACGTTCTTGATCGGCAATCCATGCGCAGCCAGCGCGACCGGGACGAAGCCGCACGACTCCGACCGACGCCGGCTTCGAATCGGCTATCTCGGCCGCCTCGAGCCAGCGAAGGGCGTCGAGCAGCTTCTGACCGCGGTGGGCCAGCTCACGTGCGACAACTGGGAGCTTCACGTCGCCGGGCGCGGCACGATCGGGTTCGAGCAGCGACTTCACTCGCGGTTCCGCGATCCCCGCATTCGCTTTCACGGCTTTGTCGATCGCGACGAATTTCTCCAAACACTCGACCTCCTCGTGGTTCCCTCGCTCTCGCACGAGACATTCGGCCTCGTCGCGGTCGAAGCCTTCGCGATGGGCATTCCGGTCGTCGCGTCGCGCCGGGGCGGTCTCGCCGAAGTCGTGACGGACGGAGTGAACGGCGCGTTGTTCGAACCAACCGAGGACAGCGCGCTCGCCGCAGTACTCGACACATTTGTCGCCGAGCCGTGGCGCGCGCGTCAGATGCGAGCCCGTTGCCTCGAGCGCGCAGGCGATTTCGGCGCCGACGCGATCACCGAGCAATACGAGTCGGTCTACCGGGGAGTCGTGTGAGACCGGACGTCCGAATTGGATTCGTGTCCGCGACCGCGCCCGACGACGTGCGTGCGCAGTCGGGAATTCCGTGGTTCATGCGAACCGCGCTCGAACGCCATTGCGGCGAGGTTCACCATCTCGGGCCGCTGCAGCCGTGGATCGCTCGTCCGTTACGGATCGCGAGCCGAGTGTCCCGACGGTTGCCGCGCCAACACCGATTCATCGACTCGAACAGCGAGCAACTATCGCGCGCCTACGCTCGATTGCTTGCCAAGCGAATCGCCAGCTCCAGGCCAGATGACTGGCTGTTCGCGCCATACGCGAGCGCGGAGATCGCGCACCTCGAGACGAGTGCGCCGATCGTGTACTACTCGGACGCGACATTCCGCATCATGTGCGACTACTATCCCGCGTTCAGTGGCTTGTCTCCACGGAGTCGCCGCGCCGGCGACGAGTTGGAACGCCGAGCCATTGAACGTGCCACAGTCGCGTGCTTCGCCAGCGACTGGGCGGCGGCATCCGCTGTTCGTGACTACGGCGCGGCTGCGGAGAAAGTCGTCGTCGTCCCCATGTCGGCCAACTTCGTCGCCCCGCCACCGCTCGAGTCACTTCGGTTCGAGCGCACGGCTGAACGGATTCGGCTGCTTTTCATCGGCGTCGACTGGGAGCGAAAGGGGGGGACGGTCGCGGTCGATGCGCTGTCGGCACTTCGCCGAATGGGCGTCGACGCGACGCTTAGCATCGTCGGGTGTGTGCCTCCCGCGCACGTTCGGAGTCCGCACGTCTCGATGCTCGGATTTCTGAGCAAGACTGACCCGCGCCAGCAGACCGTACTCGAATCGTTGTTTCGCGATTCGGATTTTCTCATCGCGCCGACGCGCGCTGAATGCTACGGCTGCGTGTTCGTCGAGGCAGCGGCGTTTGCATTGCCGTCGGTCGTCGCGAATACAGGCGGCGTGTCGACAGCCGTCGCGGGCGGTGCGAGCGGCGTGCTACTTCCCCCGAACGCGACAGGAGACGATTACGCGGAGGCGATCGCCGGCGTGTTGGCCGACGGCGACCGCTACCGCGCGCTGCGCGCATCCGCACGGCAGGCGTACGAGACTCTACTCAGTTGGGAAGCGTGGTCCCGGCGTTTGAATCAGCTGACGACAACCTTTCGCACGAACGCGACTCACACCGTCGATGTTCGCGCGACGGCACGATCGAGGACGGCCAGTGTGCCCTCCGCTGTGCGGCTCCACTGAAACGTCGCTGCCCGAGCACGCCCGATGGTTGACAGATCTTGACGCAGTCGCTCATCCGTCAGGAGTCGATACAGGCGTGCCGCAATGTCGGCTGGGTCTAGCGGATTACAATACAACGCGGCTTCGCCGCAGACCTCCGGCATGGCGGTCGTCCGCGACACGAGACAAGGACATCCGGCAGCCATCGCCTCCAAGGGCGGGAGTCCGAAGCCCTCATACAGCGACGGATGCACGAGCGCCGTGGCTTCCCCGATCAACGATCGAAGTGCGGCGTCGCTCAGCTCGCCCGTAACCCGGATGCGGTCGCCGTGCTCCGCGGCTCGCTGGAGTGCGCGCGTGTCTGCCGTTCGCAGCCCGTCGACGCGGCCGACAATGAGCAGGTTGTGTGGAACGCGGTCGCGGATCGTGGCGAATGCTTCGATCAGCGTGACGAGATTCTTGTGCGGCTTGAGCGACGCGACGCAGACGACGTACGGCGCGGTCGGACTGCGTGTCGGCTCGACGCGCTGCCGCCAACGCTCATCCACTCCATTGTGCGCGACGGTGATCGGCGCGCGCGGAGGGCCAACGAGCCGGAGAAATTCGCCCTTCGTGAACTCGGACACGGTTACGATCTCGGCCGCCCGCCGGCGGATCGTGCCGAACATGAGTCGCGCGTACGCTCGCTTCGCCGGACTGCGGGCGTATTCCGGTCGTGCGAGATGAATCAGGTCGTGCACTGTA
>DASVYG010000234.1:0-5127 GCA_036392315.1 Gemmatimonadaceae bacterium | reverse complement strand
ATGCCTTACGGCGCAACAGGCGCAGCCACGAACGGCGTGACTGACGACCAACCGCTTCCGCTTTTCGGATGTGGGCCGTTCGGGCTCGTTGCTCCTCGCTTTCTCGACGGTCGCGTCGTCTGGTAGTCGCGTCCACGCGGCATCTTACTCTCAATGGCACTCGGCGCCGTATCGCAGTTCGGCGCCTTAAGGCATTTCGCGCGGTTAGGAATTCTGCGCCGTTAGGAATTTCGCGCCGTCAGGAATTCTGCGCCGTTAGGAATTTCGCGCTGTTAGGAATTCCGCGCTGTTAGGAATTCCGCGCCCTTAGGCATTTCGCGCCGTCTAGGCCCCAAATCTTCCTCTCAATAACGCCCTCAAATCAATTGCCGGCCCGACCGGCGGCGCCGGCACGGGCGCGACGGCGCCTGCGTCCTGTGGCACCACGCGCTGCATCCGTTCTCGCAATCCGCGATCGATGAACCGCGAGAGCTGATCGATCGAGTAGTCCGACCCACGTCGCGTGGCGTATACGTTGAGGGGATACGTGACCGCGAGATGATTTCGCGCCCGGGTCATCGCCACATACATCAATCGTCGCTCCTCCTCGAGCTGCGACTCATCCTCGAGCGAGCGCGAGGACGGGAACCAGCCGTCCACCGCCCAGATCACGAACACCGCGTCCCACTCCTTTCCTTTCGCGCTGTGGACCGTGCTGATCACCAGCGCGTCGTCGTCGGACTCGGACCCCGTGCCCAGGTCTTGGGTGCTCTGCGGAGGCTCGAGGGCGAGTGCGGCTAGGAAGGTGGAGCGGTTGGGGTAGCCGGCGGCGATCACGCGCAGTTGGTCGAGATCGGCGAGGCGTGGCTCGGAGCGGTCGTAGCGTTCGGCCAGGATCGAGTCGTACAGGGAACGGATCTCGTCGATGTCCTCGCCGACGCTCGCGTCCTCGGTCCGCGCACCGCGCAGGCGTCGCAGCAGGGCGGCGAGGTTCTTGTGCGCATCGCGAGCGCGTGGTGGCGGCGCGAAGTGGGAGAACGCGTCGGGATCCCACGACCGCTCGGCCATCGACTCCATCATCGCCCGCGCCGTGACGTCGCCGATGCCGGGCATCAGCATGAGAATGCGATACCAGCTCACCTCGTCGCGAGGATTCTCCAATACGCGAAGAAATGCCAGCACGTCCTTCACGTGCGAGGCCTCGAGAAACTTGAGGCCACCCCATTTCTCGAAGGGAATCTTCCGGTTGGTGAGCTCGATCTCGAGGTCCGCCGACATGTAGCCGGCGCGTACGAGCACGGCGATCTCGCGCAGCGGCGTGCCTTCTTCGTGGAGCTCGAGGATGCGATCGACGACGAACCGCGTCTGCTGCTGTTCGTCGCGCGTGGTGACGAGCCAGGGCGCGTCGCCGCCCGAGCGCTGCGTCCACAAGTTCTTGGTGAACCGCTCGAGCGCGCGCGAGATCAGCGTGTTCGTGACGTCGAGAATGGGTTGTGTCGAGCGGTAATTCTGCTCGAGCGCGACGATCCGCGCGCCGCTGAATTGCTGCGGAAAGTCGAGGATGTTGCGGAAATTGGCGCCGCGGAAGGAATAGATGCTCTGCGCATCGTCGCCGACGACGGTGATGTTCTGATGCGTGCGGCACGTGCCGCGGAGGATGCGCGCCTGGAGCAGGTTCGTGTCCTGGTATTCATCGACCAGGATGTGGTCGTGCAAGCCCGCGATGCGGTCGGCCAGCGACGGCGACGCCTCGAGCATGAGCGCCCAGAACAAGAGCAGGTCGTCGTAGTCGACCAGATTGCGCTCGCTCTTCCGGCTCGTGTACTCGGCGAAGATCCGGACGATGTCGCCCGTGTACTCGCGGAAGTGCGGAAACTCCTCGTCGAGGATTTCCTCGATCGGACGGTCGGCGTTGAGATGCCGCGAATAGATGTAGTGGAGCGATTCCTTCTTGGGGAAACGCTTCTCCTGCTTGCCGTAGCCGAGGTTCGCGCGCGCCAGCTGCATGAGATCTTCGGCGTCGCCTTGGTCCATGATCGAGAAGTCGCGGGGGAGACCTGCTTCGGGACCGAACTGTCGGAGGAGGCGATGGCCCGTGGCGTGAAACGTTCCGCCCTGCACCCGTGCCGACGCCGACCCCACGAGCCGCTCGGCGCGGCTCAGCATCTCGTGGGCGGCGCGACGAGTGAATGTGAGGAGCAGGATGCGCTCGGGTGCGACGCCGCGGTCGATGAGGTGAGCGACGCGGTAGACGAGCGTTCGAGTCTTTCCCGTCCCGGCGCCTGCGATGATGAGGAGTGGACCCTCGCCATGGGTGGCCGCCATCGCCTGTTCGGCGTTGAGCTCAGAGGCGAAGTCGCGCGCGGGCGGATGAACGTCCCGCTCGCGTGCCGGATAGATGCGCGGAGCCGGGGTGGGGAAGCGAAGGTCCGACATGCGGGCAATATAGGTTCGGGGAGCGTTCGGGGTGAGAGTCGTTCTTTGGCCCCTCTGTTACGCCCTCGCGGTGTGCCGCGTCTTCTCTCGGTTACGTGTCCCAGTTCTGGTGAAGATGCCCGACTGGGTAGGGGTCTTTCAGTCTTGAAATGTGAGGAATAGTCGCACGAACGCGGGTGACAACCCTCACGGTGGGACTCTCGAATCGACATTACGTTGCACGGCCGACGTTCGCGTCGATCTGGGAGCAGCAGGTGGCAGGTGGAGACGGGTGACGAAACGACCGGTGCTGGTCGTTGGGCCCAGATAACAGAACGCTACTCGATCCTCGCAGTGACCCGATGTCGTAAACGTTGATGGGGCTCATCCTTGACCCCATTGCCGGTGCGGCATATGTTGCGTCGCTTGCGGAAGAACGTTGATTCGTGTCGAAATCCGAGGGATGCCACGGCCCTCGAACGCTCTGCGGTGTTGAGCAGTCGTCGATTGGATGGCGTGGTGTTAGAGAGTTGATAGAGCGGTTCGGTAGTGGCACGGCAAGTCGCAGCAGGTCCTGTTTTCACCGCATACCTTACCAAGGGGGTAAGATGCAACGCGTAATTTGTTCTACTTTTCTAGTGGGAGCCTTTGCTCTCGCAGGCCTCACGGCTTGCGGCGACAAGGTGAACGTCGTCGGACCGACGCAGGATAGCACGGTCACGGCGGTGACGGTGTCGCCGCCGACGGCCACGCTGAACGTCGGCGACAAGATTCTGCTGGTCGCGACGGTTACGGCCGGCCCGGGCCAGACGAACCGCAATGTCGTGTGGACGACCGGCAACGCCGCGGTCGCAACGGTCGATGCGAATGGTAATGTGACGGCAGTTGGTGGCGGCACGACGAGCATCGTCGCGACGTCATCGGCGAACAGCAACGTGAAGGGTGCCGCGGCGATCACGGTGGGTGCGGTTGTTCAGCCCACGGTCACGATCTCCACGATCAACCAGACCACGGCTGCGGGTTCGGTTCCCGCGACCCTGAGCAACGTCGCCGGTCAGCTCGACGTGACGCTCAATGTCGATGCCGGTACGCAGAAGCTCTCGAAGGTCGATCTGATCATGAACTGCGGTGGCGCGGACACGGTTGTCGCGACGCAGAGCATCGCGAGCGGCGACGTAGCGCCGCTGGCGGCTGAAGCGTCGTCGTCGCCGGTCACGCTCAGCTTCAACACGGGTGCCTTCAATGCGACCAATGGTAGCGTCGCGTTCAAGAACGGCGCCTGCACGCTCAAGGGACGCGCGACGACGACGACTGGTGTCATCGTAGCGTCTTCGGGTACGGCCATCACGCTCAACAACACCAACATCGTTTCCGCGACGTTGACGACCACGCCGGGTACCGGCCAGGTTGCTTCGGCCACGGACGCGAATGGCTTGCTGTGGCGCGCGGGTTCGGTCACCGTTACGGCGGTTCCGGTCATCTTCTCCGCGAACACGACGATCGCGACGGCGTCGGTCAGCCTCATGAACGCCGGCAATGACGCGGCGCTCGGTAAGAACGGCGCAGTGGTTGCAGGCAACAGTGCGGTGGGCACGCTCACCGGTCTTGCTCCGGCAGCCGGCGTGGTTACAGCAAGTTTCCCGCTTTCGACCTCGGCCACCGGTGGTGTTGGTGGCGCAGTGGTCGACACGCTCGGTGTGCAGGTGACCACGGTTGACAGCAATGGTAACCCTGGCCCGACGTTGAACGCTTCGAGCCTCAACTTCATCCGCCTCGACAACCGCGCGCCGGACATCACGACCGTTGCGCCGACGTATGTCGCCGGCACGCAGAACACCGCGAACGGCTGGGTCGGTAAGAACTTCATCTTCAGTGTTGCGGCTGGCTCGTTGACGGGTGGTAGCGCAACGGCCGACAACCAGGTCGCGATCACCGCGATTTCGCCCAACAGCACGGGTGGCGGTGGCGTCGACAAGGTCGTTCTCAACACGCAGTGGGCACCACAGGGAACCTCGGCCAGCTCCACGGCATGGGCCACCTTCACCAGCGTCACGAGCCTGGCTGAAACGCCGGCCGCGACGGGTTCGGTCGCGTACGATCTGCGTCTGCAGGTCTGCGATGCGCTCGGCAACTGCGCCACAACGCCGACGCTCGCCACGTTCGGTGTCGATCTGACGCCACCCACGGCGACGACGGCCTCTGGCCCGAAGACGAATGAAATCGACGGCATCGGTCAGGCCTTGACCGGTGGTGGCTCGGTTTCGGTTTCTGCAAGCGATCCGCAGGGTGCGAACCTTGTGGCCGGCTCGGGCTTCGGCTCGAACCCGGTGTTGGTCCAGGAAACGCAACTGGCGCCGAGTGGCGCTACCGGCCAGGCAACGACCTGTGTCGCGGGACTCGGCGTGGCGCTTTCACCGAACACGGGCTGTAAGGGTCCGACCGCGGTGCCGCTGACCTTCACGGCGGGCACGGCGAGCCCGGGTCAGTACGCTTTGACCTACACCGTGACCGACCAGGCAGGTAACCAGTCGGCCCCGGTCACGCTGAACTACTATCTCGACCAGACGGCAGCTCCGCAGATGACGGGCGGTATCGCCATTCCCGCCTCCATCACGGCCGGTGCAGTCTTCACGGCGTCGGGCACCGACGACATGGACTTCGCCGCGGTGAACGCGTACCTGAACTACCCGGGCGTCGCCCGCGTCGTAGTGCCGGGGACGTCGAGCGCTGTTG
>DASVYG010000233.1:0-39201 GCA_036392315.1 Gemmatimonadaceae bacterium | reverse complement strand
ATCAAGGCCGGCCGCGTGTACGATCCGGCCGAGTTGATGAAGTCAGCTGAAGGAAAGATCGGGCCCACGAGCGACGCCGACACGGCGGCATGGGCGCCGACGCCGCGAGCGCCGCGTGCCCCGGCCGCCAGCAGGCCACCGTTCTGATCCTTCGCCGGAGCCTGACGACATGAATCGGATCGTTCACATGTGCGCGGAGGCGGCTTGCGTCGCTTCATCAGTATTCGCGGCGGCACTCCCGGCGCAAACCATCGGCATTACGAGCGCCGACGTGTACGCTTTGCGTGGGCTCGGCGACGTCCAGGTGTCGCCGGACGGGAGGCGCGTGGCCTACGCGCTGACGCGGCGCGACGGTCCCGGCTCGCCGCGTTCGGAAACCTGGATTAGAGATCTCTCGACTGGGGCAGAATCTCGTCTGGGCACGGACGCGACAGGGGCGTCGACTCCGCGTTGGTCGCCGGATGGGCAATGGATCGCGTTCATCGGACGAATTGGCGACAGCAGCGGCGTGGCCATCGCCCACGCCGACGGCAGCGGGCTTCGGTTCGTTGCGCCGGTGAAAGGCACTAATCACGTTCTGCCGTCGACCGGCGAGCGTCTCGGATGGTCGCCGGACGGCAAGCGACTCGCGTTCGTCTCGAGCACGCCGGGTCCCGAAGCCGACGCGACCGGCGATCCGATGGTCATCACGCGCTACTCGTACAAGCCGACTGCCAGCGAAGGGCTCACGCGCTTCGACGACAATCGCCGGCTACACGTCTTCGTTGCCGATCTGGCGTCGCACCAAGTCAAGCAGTTGACGTCGGGGAAATACTACGAGCACAGCATTCAGTGGTCGCCGTCGGGCACGGAGCTTTTGTTCGTCTCCAATCACGGCGACGACCCCGACCGGGTGTTCAACTACGACGTCTTCGTCGTGGACGCGGGTACCGGCGCCATCCGACAGATCACGCACACGCCGAACGCCGAGTATCAGCCGGTCTGGTCGCCCGATGGCAAGACGATCGCGTACCTCGGAACCAAGCGGCCGCTGACGTCGTCGGAAACGACGATGGAGGACACGCACGTCTGGATCATGAACGCCGACGGCTCGAACCGGCGCGAGCTCGGCGCGGCGATCGACAATCGCCAGCGAGCGCCGCGCTGGTCGCGCGACGGCGCCGCCATCTACACGATCGCGCAGGTGCGCGGCGACACGAAGCTCTATCGCGTGCCAGTGAGCGGCGGCGCGCCGAGTGTGGTGATCGGCGATCGCGGTCAAGTCGAATCCTGGTCGCTCACGCCGAGCGGCGGCGTCATCTACGGATTCTCATCGCCAACCGAACCGGCGGCGCTCCGTGAGCTGGCCGCGGACGGCACGTCGCGAGACATCGTGAAGTTGAACGCGGCGCTATTGGCGAAGCGTCGCATCGCTCCCGTGGAAGCATTCACCTTCAAGGCGCGCGACGGGCTGGAAGTAGAGGCATACCTGACGCTCCCGCTCGATCGCAAACCGTCGACGAAGTATCCGATGATCGTCGCGATTCACGGCGGTCCCCACGGCGCGCAGGGTCCGGCGTTCAACGACAAAGCGCAGGCGTACGCCACGCACGGCTTCGCGACGCTCATGGTGAATTACCGCGGCTCGACCGGATATGGCCAGCATTTCGCGGACGCGATCTTCAAAGATCAGGATGGCCGCGAGGCGGAGGACGTGTTGTCTGGTGTCGACGCCGCGCTGGCGCGCTATTCATGGCTCGACTCCGCACGGGTCGGCATCGAGGGTGGCAGTTACGGCGGACAGCTCACCGACTGGCTGATCACGCGGACGAACCGTTTCAAGGCGGCCGTGCCCGCGGCCGGCATCGCGAACCTCGTGAGCTTCAACTACATGGCCTACTACCACGACTATCTGGCCGTGGAGTTTGGCGCCTATCCGCATGAGAAGGATTTGATGGACACGCTGTGGGCACGGAGCGCGTTGCGCTACGTGGCTCGCGTGAAGACGCCTGTGATGTTCGTGCACGGCGAGAACGACAACGACGTGCCGATCGCCGAGGCGGAGCAGTTCTACATCGCACTGAAGGATGTGGGCGTACCCACGGTCATGGTGCGTTACCCGCGCGAGGGACACGGCGTGCGCGAGGCCAAGCATGTCGTCGATGTGATCGACAGAAGTCTCGGGTGGTACGATCGATGGTTCGCTCAATCCAACAGGGGGACAGATGTTCGGACAATTCCGTAATTGCTCGCTGGCGATCGCCGTGCTCGTGGGGGCGGCCGCTGCCGGAGCACAGGGCACACCTGGTAGCGCGACGGTCACCGGCGTCGTGAGCGATTCGGCCAGCCACGCCGGCCTCGCCGATGTGCAGGTCGTCGTCAGTCTCGAGGGGTCGGGTGCGGGATTCGGAACGCGTGGAGCCCGCACAGCGATCGGAGGGCGGTACACCATCACAGGTGTGCCGGCCGGCAACGTCGTGGTCCGCACACGTCTGATCGGCTATCAGCCGGCGTCGATTCGACTGACCACGACCTCCGGTCAGACGGCGACCGCGAACTTCTCGCTGCTCACGCAGACCGCGCTGCTCGATCAGGTCGTCGTGACGGGAACCCCCGGCGCGACCCAGCGGCGCGCGGTGGGCAACGTCGTCGAGAGCATCAAAGCGGCCGACGTCCTGGCAGTTGCTCCGGTTTCGAACGTGGATCAGATGATCGGTCAACGCACGTCTGGACTCATCGTCTTGCCCGGCTCGGGACAGGTCGGCACGGGCTCGCAGCTGCGCGTTCGCGGAGTGAGCAGCTTGTCGCTCAGCAACGACCCGATTCTCTACATCGACGGCGTACGAATGGACGCGAGCACGGGCCGCGGCACCACACAGCGAGGCGGCATCGGCGTGAGCCGACTAGACGATCTCAATCCGGAAGACATCGAGAGCATCGAGGTGATCAAGGGGCCGGCCGCGGGAACGCTGTACGGCACCGAGGCGTCCAACGGCGTCATCCAAGTCATAACGAAGCGGGGCAAGACCGGTGCGCCGATATGGAACTTCACCACGCGTCAGGGCACGAATTGGCTCGCGAACCCCGAAGGCCGCACGGGTTTCGTGTATGCGAAAAACAAGACGACGGGACTGCTCGACAGCGTCAACATCTACCAACACGAGATCGACATCGGCAAAGGTCCCGTCTTTCACAACGGCGCCAATCAGGGATACGCCCTCAACTTGAGCGGCGGTACCGACGCCACGCGGTATTTCACATCGGCCACATACGACAATGACGTCGGCGTCGTTCCGTGGAACACCGCCATGAAGCTCGGCGGCAGAGCCAATCTCGATCTGCTCGTCGGCAACAATCTCAAGCTCACCGCCGATCTGGGGTACATCCGCAACCGCACACGGTTGGCGCAGGGCGCGATCGACATCGATCCCTTCAGCAACATCGTGTGGAGCACACCCCTCACGTTGGCGGCGCCGCAACGCGGCATGGACGTCTCACCGCCGGAAGAATGGTCGTCCGTCGAAAATCACGCCGACGCCGATCGCACCACGGCGACGCTCACCACGGCGTACACGCCCTGGTCGTGGTTCACGAATCGCGTCGTGACAGGCATCGACGCGAGCTCGGAGAGCAATTGGCTCCTGTATCCGCGACAACCGCTGGGCAATCTCGATCCGCTGGGCAGCAACGGCCTCGGTTCCAAGAGCGTGCAACGCGCGTTGCACAACTACATCACGCTCGACTACGCGGGTTCCGCCAAAGCGCATCGCGGCACTGACTGGGATTTCACTTCGTCGGTGGGGTTGCAGTACTACCATCAGGACCTCAGCACGATCGGCGCGACGGCATCGAATTTCCCCGCTATTCCGATCACGACGATCACCGGCGGCGCGACGCGGAGCGGCACGGAGGATTACACGGCGAACGCCACGGTCGGTGTGTTCGGACAGCAGGAATTTGCCTGGTCGAATCGCGTGTTCTTCACCGCCGCGCTGCGCGGCGACGACAACAGCTCGTTCGGAACGAAGTTCAAGGCCGCCTACTACCCGAAGTTCAGCGGCGCGTGGGTCATGAGCGAAGAGCCGTGGTTCCATGTGCCCGGGGTCAACAGCCTTCGCCTGCGCGGCGCGTTGGGCGTTGCCGGCACGCAACCAGGCACGTTCGACGCGTCGCAACTGTACAACCCGTCGGTCGGCTACAAGGACGCCCCCGGCCTCGTTCCGGGCTCGTATGGCAATCCCGAGCTCCGGCCGGAGCGCAGCAAGGAGCTCGAGCTCGGCTTCGAGACGACGATTCTCGGCGGAACGACGGACGTGTCGTACTCGCATTACCAGCGGCGGATCACTGACGCCATCGTCAACGACCCGCTTCCGCCGTCGACAGGATTCCCTGGCTCGACCGTCGTCAACATCGGGCGAGTGAGCGGCTGGGGCAACGAGCTGTCGGTCGACACGCGGCTGATTCAGCGGAAGGCGTTCGCGTGGGACTTCGGAACGCAGCTTTCGAAGAACGGCAATCGCATCGAAGACATGGGCGGCATTCCGTTCATCACCGTGGCCGGTGGCCAGGCACAGAATCGCGTGGGCTTCGGCATCGGCGACATCTTCATGTACAAGGTTCTGTCGGCGACACTGGACAGCGGCGGGTTCGTGACGTCGGCGACGTGCGACGGCGGCACCGGTAAGCAAGGACTCGAGCAAGGCGGTGCCCCAGTGCCCTGCGCGACGGCGCCGCGCGTTCGTTGGGGCGCCTCGCAACCCACGTGGCAGCTCGGCTTCAACACGAGCGTCACGCTGTGGACGAATCTGCGCTTCTATGCACGTGTCGACGGCAACGGCGGCGACTGGCAGTCCGACACCGAGATTCGAGCCGACCACAACCTCGGCATCTCGAGAGCGGTAATCCTCCGCAACGACCCGCTACTGCAGGAGTACCGAGCGATCGAAAACGACGCCACCGGAACGTTCGACGCGAGCTTCCTGCGTTTGCGCGAACTGTCGGCGTCGTACTCGTTCCCGGCGCAGCTCGCCAACCGCTTTCACTTCCGGAACGGCTCCGTCAACATCGCCATGCGCAACGTCATGATGCTCTGGACGGGAGCGAACGGCTGGAACACGGCACGCGACGGCATGGTCATGGTTCCCATTGCAGGCATGCACGCGTGGGATCCAGAAGTCCGCGCCGCCGGCCAGCTCTCGCAGGGTTATCAGACGATTCTTCCGCCTACGGCAAGCTTCGTCACCTCGCTCCGCCTCACCTTCTAATGCCACGAGATCTCACGATGCGACAGCACAGCAGCAATCGCGCGACGCAGCTCGCGCCGAGCCGCGCGCTTCCGCGAGCGTTCGCGGCGCTTCTGCTCGCCGCCACGGCGGCCTGCAACAGTCTGCTCGCGGTAGACAATCCTGGTCGCGTGCCAACGAGCGCGCTCTCCGACCCGGCACTTGCGCCGACCCTCGATGCATCCGCGCTCGGCTCCTTCGAGTGCGCGTTCGTGCAATACATCCTCACGGCCGGCGTGCTCTCGACGGAATACATCACGTCGAATTTCTTTGTCGATTCCAACATCTGGGGATGGCGCGGCGTGGAGACGAAAACAGCGCCAGGCAGTTGCGTGGCCAGCCGAACCGCGACGTCGCTCGGCTTCTACACGCCGATGCAGGCAGCCCGCTTCCAGGCCGAGGACGCCGTGACTCGCATCAGCGCCTTTACCGACGATCAGGTTCCCGGACGCGTGAAGATGCTCGCGGAGCTCAGCGCGTACGCCGGCTACTCGTACATCTTGCTCGGTGAAGGCATGTGCACGATGACGGTCAACAACGGGCCGGAGATGACCCGGGCGGACACGTACAAGGCCGCCGTCCAGAAGTTCACCGATGCCCTCGGCTACGCCGCCACGTCGGGGTATGTCGACATCACGAACATGGCGCACGTCGGCCGAGCTCGAGCCTATCTCGATCTCGGCGATCTCACGAACGCGGCGGCGGACGCGCTCCTCGTTCCGACCGGCTACGTGCGGGTTGCCGAGTTCTCTGAATCGACGCCGGCACGCGAGAATCGCATCTTCAACATGACGATCCGCAACGACTTTCTGTCCGTGGGTCCCACGTATCGCAACCTGACCGTCGGCGGCAAGCCAGACCCCCGGGTGAAAGCCATCGATACCGGCCGCAACGGACAGGACGGCGTGACACGTCAATGGGCGCAGCAGAAGTACACAGGAAGCGGCGCCGCACCGATTCCACTGGCATCGTGGATCGAGGCACAGCTCATTTACGCCGAGGCGGTGGGCGGACAGGCCGCAAAGGACGCAATCAACCGCGTTCGTGCGGCTGCCGGCGTTGCGCCACTCGATGGCAGCGAGGGCACGGACATCACCGCCATCGTTCTCGAAGAGCGCCGTCGCCAACTCTTCAGCGAAGGCACTCGCCTCGGCGACATGCTGCGAAAGGGCATCCCGTTTCCGACGGGCGTGAACACCAAGGGGCAGACATACGGTCCGACGACGTGCGTGCCGCTGCCCGATGTGGAGACTCAGAACAATCCGAATTTCCAAGGCAAATGATCAACGTTCGGGCGACGGAACGATCGTCGCCCGAATCAGGTGATCGAGCCGGGGGAATTCGCGATCCAGATACGCGTTTCCCCCGGCCATCACCGCCTGCTGTTTCCCGGCTCTGAGGCCGCCGCCTGAGGTCTCGCCGTAGCCCGAGTACAGGCTGTCGACTATCTCCATGCCCTGCACGACGTGGCCGAGTGGGGCGAACCCTTGTGCATCCTGCACGCGGTTGTCGCGCCGGCTGATGGAGATTTGAGTCGTCCGATCGTTCGGCCGCCGCATCGCAAAGGTGAAGGTGCCGCGATCGTTGTGCGCGCGCACCGAGTCGTCGAGAATGGGTCGATTGCTCCAGATCGCGGTGACGCGCGGATCGCCGGCAATCCCGAACTGCACGATCCATCCAGCTACCACTCGCGAAAACCGCGAATCGTCGTAGTAGCCCGCGCGCACGAGATTGTAGAAGTGATCGACGCCGATCGGAGCGAGCTCGCGGATCAACTCGAGTGTAAACGGTCCCCGTGTCGTCTCCACTCGAACGCGAAACCGATCCGGCGCGCGTTGCTTCCAGAAGTCGTCGTCAGGATTGAACAGGGCGCTTCGATCGGAGGCGCCGTTCGTCAGGGGCCCAGTCGACGCCGGGGCTCGATGACAGCCAACGACGATAAGTGCGACGGTAACGGCAGCGAGGGGTCGACGCATCCTTCAATCAATGCGTCAGGGCATAGATCAGGTAGTTCACCCCGAGCTTATACGCCTCGTTCGATTCCCCCACCGGCACAAACCCCGTCGCCGAGTATTCCCAATAGTTCGATACGTCGGTGTTGAAGTTGATCATGACGAGGAGCCGCTTCTTCGGATCGTTGTCGACAAAGATGCCGCGAAACACCGGTGGCCCAAAGTCATAGTACTGACGGACGATGTCGAACGAGGGAATGTCGAAGAAGGTGTGGAAGATCGGATGATCCGGCTTCATGTCGATCGGATGCAGCCCCGGCAGCACCTGGGCGAACATCGTCTCGAGGTTGCTCCAGCCGCTCCTGCCCCGCTGAAAATCTTCGCGCGAATCGTCGATGATGAGGAATCCGCCCTTGAGCAGGTATTTCCGGAGCGCGGCCGTTTCTTTTGGGTTCAGCGTGAGGTACCCCGCCTCGACGAGAAAGGCGACGGGATACTTGAACAATGCCGGGTCGTCGATCGCGACGACGTTCGTTGCGTCGAGATGCGGACGAAGCGCGCTGACCTCAGCCGTGATCTTCATCAGGTTCGATTCGGCGGTGCCGTTGGACGTGTAGCCGTATCCGTGCGCCCACGACGGCTCGCCGCGATAGTAGCAGTTGCCCGGCCCGCCGCTGTACATGAGGCGCGCGAAGGTGAATCGGCCGTCGTACGGGATGTTGTGCGTGGGCGGGTCGGCGCACCCGAAGTACGCGCCGAACCCTCCGCCGCCACGCCCCCGTTGAGCCGGCGCGGGTGACACGGCAATCACGACGAGAAGCGACGGCAACGCGAGCCTCAGAATGGGGCGACTCAATTCTGCGGAAGATTCCCTAATCACCCTTCGCGCCTCCTTTGCGTCCGTCGGCACCAGGAACACCGGCGACCCCTAGTCGACGACGTCATGTCGACCGGATATTGTACAGGACACCCGAGACGTGCGCACTCCCGACGACGCCCGGTGCTACACTTTGGCGGCCGATGGTTCCCCCGCGCTCACCCATGGAGCCCTTCATGTTACGGATCGTCCGGAACGCGATCTTGTTAGGACTGGTGGCCACGTCGTCAGCGCTCGCGCAGTGGCCGCCGGAGCGCCTCAAGAACCTCAAGGTATTTCCGTCTGACATCCCCGTCCGCGCACTCCTCGACACGATGGGCGGCTTCACGCGGGCGCTCGGCGTGCGGTGCGCGTACTGTCACGTCGGCGGCGAAACCACGCCGATCGAAAAGCGGGATTTCGCGTCGGATTCGATGCCGACCAAAGCCAAGGCCCGCGAGATGCTCCGCATGGTGCTCGCGATCAATGGCGACCACTTGTCGAAGCTCGTCGACCGCCGAACGCCGGCCATCGTCGTCACGTGTGCGACGTGCCACCGCGGCATCGCGCAGCCCCGACCGTTGCAGCAGGTCCTGCTCATGGCTTACGATGCCGGCGGCGTGGACTCGACCGAGGCGGTATACCGGGCGTTGCGCCAACGGTACTACGGCAGTGCGGCGTACGACTTCGGCGAAGTCCCGCTGGCCGACGTCGCCTCGGCCGTTCGCGCCCGCGGCAAACTTCCGGACGCGCTTCGGCTTCACGCGCTCAATGTCGAGTTCTCGCCACGGTCCAGCTTTGCGCTCCGACAGGCGGCGAACGCGCAACTCGCGGCCGGCGACACCGCGTCGGCCGTCGCCAGTCTCGAGCGAGCGCTGGGAATCAATCCGAACGATCCACAGGCGCGCAACATCTTGGACGCTCTGAAGCGCAAGCCGATGTAGGCTTCTCATCCGTCATGGGCGACGGCGGTCGCGATTCCGTCGGCGGCATCACATCTTTCATCGACCGCCCACCCACCGCATCGCGTGCTCCTCGACGAAACCTTCCGCGTCGCACTCGCCTCACTGCGCGCCAACAAGCTCCGCTCGCTGCTGACGATGCTCGGCATCGTGATCGGCGTCGCGGCGGTGATCGCGATGGTCGCGCTCGGCAATGGCGCGGAGAGCGCGGTCAAGGACCGCATCGCGCGGCTCGGGACAACCGTGCTGCAAATCAATCCGCAGCGCGTGCAGCAGGGCGGCATCGGCACGTCGACGATCGCCAAGCTCTCCATGCAAGACGTGCAGTCGATCCTCGAGCGATGTCCCAACGTCATGGCGGTGAACCAACAGCAGGATCGGCCGCTGCAAGTCGTGTGGAGGAATCGCAACACGAACGTGCAGGTCACGGGCACGGCACCCAACTTCCTTGGCGTTCGCGGCTTTGCGATGGCGAACGGCCGCATGTTCACCGTCGCCGAGGACGTGGGCCGGCAGCGCGTCGCCGTCCTCGGCGCCGACGTGTTGCCTCAGCTCGGCGTGATTGACGGCGAGACAATGATCGGCGAGTCGATCCGCATTGCCGGGCGGCAATTCAGGGTGATCGGCGTGCTCGCGCGCAAGGGAACGACCGGCTTCGGCGACGCCGATGAGCAAATACTCATTCCGTTCCAAACCGGGCGATTCCAGGTGTTCGGCAACGACCGCATCAACGACATCTGGACGCTCGTCAGCTCGGTCGATTCCCTTCCCGTGGCCATGGGAGAGATTCAGAGCGCGATCCGGCGATCGCATCGATTGCGCCAGGAGCAGCCGAACGACTTCTCGATCCGCAATCAGGCTGACTTTCTCAACGTCTTGAGCGAGACGACGGCCACGTTCACCGCGCTGCTCGCCGGCATCGCCGCGGTCTCCCTGCTCGTGGGCGGAATCGGCATCATGAACATCATGCTCGTCTCCGTCACCGAGCGCACACGCGAGATCGGCATTCGGAAAGCGCTCGGCGCGACCAAGAGCAACATCCTGCTCCAATTTCTCGTCGAGGCGGTCGTGCTCTGTCTCGCCGGAGGCGCGATCGGCGTCGCGGTCGGCATCGGTGCGTCGGCAGTCCTCCGCCAATCATTCGGCTGGGAAGCGTCGATGGACTCGTCGGCCGTGTTGATCGCCTTCGCGTTTGCGGCCGGCGTCGGGATTCTCTTCGGCGTTTGGCCCGCGCGCCGCGCGGCGGTCCTCGATCCGATTACCGCGCTGCGCTACGAGTAAAGCTCACACTCGCACGCCGTGCTCAGGCGCGAATACCCGTCGCGCCACCCATCCGATGATCAGCAGCGGAATGAGCACCACGAAGGCGATCTTGAGCACGACGACGCCGAGCGACAAGAAGGCCATCACGACGCCGAATACCGCGCCGAGCAGTCCGGCCACGACGGCAAAGATGATGAGAAACGGCAGGCCGACGAGAAACAGCACGAGCAACACCGGCAACGCGAGCACGCCGATGACGGCGATGATTGGAAGTCCCACGACCGCGAGCAGGATCGCGATCGGAATCAACGCCATCAGCGCCAGCGCTCCGAAGAACAGCCCACGCAACAGCGCGAACATGGTCAGTGTCCCTCCTCCGGCGACGAATCACCTTTCGTGGACGCGCCGTTCGTTCCGCCGCCACGACCGAACAGTTTCGAGAACAACATCCACACGAGCCACACGGGCAGCACGATGAACAACCCGATCTTGATCGCCGCGAGGCCGATCGTCAGCACGACACCGACCAGACCCATGAACAGCCCGCCAACAACAAGCACCAGGAAGATCGGCAGACCAAACACGAAGAGCAAAATGAGCACCGGCAAGGCGAGCACCGAGAGCACGCCGAGCAGCGGCAAGCCGATCGTCTTGAGCAACATGGCGATCGGAATGAGCAACGCGAGTCCGCTCAGCTTGAAGAGCCATCGCGCCGCGACCAACCGCAGCACCAACCACCGGATTGCCGACCACATGTCGCCCGCCTTAGTTGATCGTGACGACGAGACGTACGGCAGCGGGTCTCAGATGGTTTCGAATGTGCGTTCGAGGTCGCTTTCCGGGACGAGCTTGCCGACGTAGAAGTCGCCGAAATCGGCGTAATGTGCGCTCGCTTCGTCGAACCGCATCTCGGTGACCAGCTTCTTGAAGTCGAGCGGATCTTTCGCGAACAAGGTCACCCCCCACTCCCAGGCGTCGAACCCGATCGCGCCGGTAATGATTTGGAGGACACGTCCGGCGTAGCGCCGTCCCGTCGCGCCGTGCGCGTGCATGAGCCGACTCCGCTCCTCGAGACCCAACGCATACCAGTTCTGTCCGGGGGCCCGCCGCTTGGACATCGGATAGAAGCTCACGTACGGCATGTTGTCCGGAAGTGCGGGATAAAGCCGTTTCATCACATGCGGATTGTCTCGTTCGTCGGCAATCCGCTTCGATAATTCGCCCGTATATGCTTTGTCGCCGACGGCGCCGCCTCGTTCCGCGGCCTCGCGCGCGAGCTGGGCGGTGAGGTGATAGAGGCCGGCTTCGGTGACGCTCAGGAAGGAGTATCGCAGTCGCAACCTGGGTGCGATCGAGAGACGTGCGACTGACTGCTGGGCGGCAGCGATGTCGTCCAGCGTTGGACGAAAATGCATGGCCATGAGGTCCGCGCCGGATCCGATCAACTGGACGTAAGCGCTCCAACCGCCGGCCGTCGGCGCAGCCGGCGGCGTCGGTTCGGAGCGACCCGATCGCGCTGCCGCTTGCGAGCTGGCGCCGTCACTCGGTGTCGGGCGGTCGACGGCGAAGATCTGATGGAGTGCGTACCAGCCCTCAAGTGTTTCCGGCGGGTACGCGCGCGAAGGGGCGGACGAGGGCGTCGTTTTGGCGGGGGCGTTAATCATTTGCACAAGTTAACGCCGCGAGGATTTCCGCCGATACTCAGGAGCGGCACTCCCTTTGCCAATAGTGGGAATGCGGTCCTCAATTCAACTGCCCGATGCCGGGCGGAGAGGCGGTATGTCGGAAGACATTTTCGGGCAGGACATCACGAATCAGATCGACGTCGCGGCCGGCCGGCGTCGCCAGCTGCGGGCCCTTTTGCTCTCGGCGGCTGACGCTGCACGCCGCAGTCGAGTGAGAGAGTTGACCGATCGCGTTGGACGCCCAGTGGGCCGGGCGGTTCAGGATGTTCGCGAACGGGTTTGGATGTTGTTGAGCGCCGCGGGCTGACCGCGGCGCTTTTGTTTTTTGCGAACCACCGTGCAAAACGCGGCCAGATTGAAGCCGACCCGCGTTACAGGTTGACCGCCCGGTCGTGGGACCCCTCGCCCAACATCGCTAACTCCCGACGTATGGGCCTGGCGGACTGGCAGTAGGCCTCGAGTTCAGCATCGGAGCAGCGCGGCCAGCTCGCCGGAATGGGACAGAGGCGCCGGCGGTCGACGCCGCGCTCGAAACACAGCCACCCATCGGCCACCGCGCTTGCCAGTAGCGAACGGCCGCCGACGGTGAGCCTGCGATCCTCGTCCCGCCGATCCTGATTCTCCAATCGCGCGTCACCGAGCGTACGGCGGTTGAAGCGGCGCCGTTCATCTGCCCGCGGCACGACGTCGAACGCCAGCCATTCGTTCCCGGCCGAATCCAAGAAGGTGCGAAGCGCCATCGTCGTCTCCTGACAGTCATAGTTCGCTCGCAATGCCCCACCGAGCCCATCGAATCACGCTGTCGACGCCATACTTTCGCAGACTTGGTGCCAGAAAACAGGCGTTGAAGCGAGCGCTGCCGCTCAGGTTCGAGGCCGGAATTTCGGGTGTTTCGCCGTCCATCGAAAGCGAACAAGCGTGGCCAAAAGGATGACGAGACCACACGCCATGATGCCCACTTTTTCGGCGTCCAGAAGATCGACGGACGAGTCGTCGAGGTGCTGATCGGTGAGCGAGCCATGCACAATGAGCAGCGCCGCCACGGCGTACGTGAGATAGTGCAGCGGCTTCCATCGCTGCCGGCCGATCTCCGCGCGGTAAATCGACGTGACCACCGTGAACGCGAGCAGATACAACGCGATGGCGCCGAGTGAGTTCACCAACGGTTGCTCCGGAGAAGACACCGGATAGAGCACGTCCGCAATGCCGAATCGCGGCTTGTCGATGAAGAGCAACGGGATGGGATGCAGCGCGGAGAGGCCGAGCGCCACGTATGCCGTCCAGTTGTGCAGCTTGAGAAGATTGATGCGTCGATGCGGCCAGCGCTTCCACGGATTGTAGCGCGCCGACATCAACAGACCGAGTAACACATTGATGCTGAGGAGATAGATCGCCGCCAAGCCGAGGTACGTGGTGAGGTCTTTGAGATCCATGAGGTGTTTACGAGCGATGGTAACCGATCGTTCGCCAACAACTTCCGGTGAGGCTCGACCGCCCGCGGCACGGTGGGTGCAACGGGTACCGCCCAACACCAACCGGACTCACGGCGTGAAACGACCTTGGAGCGGGCTGCTGGCGTTGTGCTTGGCGATGGCGAGAATCTTGGGCGGCCAGACCCCGGACTCGGCGACCCACAAGACGTTCTTCATCCCCCGCGACGCTGCGTTCGCGGTGGCAGCGCTCGCGGTCAGCGCCGGACTCACCGTCTTCGATCCACGGATTGCACGCTACTTTCAGGACACGACGCTGTATCACGTGCGCGAGGGCCGGAAGCTCGACGACATCTTCACGAAGGTCAACGAAACGACCCTCACGGTGGGCGGGTTGGCGGTGTATGGCGTCGCCCGCCTCACGAAGCACGAGACGATCGCCGACGTGACCTTTCACGCCGCCGAGGCGGTCGCCGCCGCCAGCCTCACGAGCCAGGTGATTCGCGGCCCGCTCGGACGTACGCGGCCTCAAAACGCCGATAGACCGTACGACGATCAATACGAATTCCACTTCTTCAAAGGCTTCACGCACTTTCAGCAGCGCGCCTTTCCGTCGATTCACTCGGCGTCTGGGTTCGCCGCCGCATCGGCGCTCGTCGCGGAGGTCAAGCGGCGCGATCCAAGCGCGACGTGGTACGTCGCCGTGCCCGCCTACCTCGTGGCGATGACGCCGGGGCTGTCCCGCATGTATCTCGGCCAGCACTGGGCGAGCGACATCGTCGCGGGCGCGTTCGTCGGATCGTTCTACGGATGGCGCGTCGTGAATTACTCGCACCAACATCCCACGACGCGCATCGATCGGATCTTCCTGGGATCCGTCGAGCATTTGCGGATCAGTGCGAATCCGACCGGAGCGTCGATGGGTTGGGGCACCACTTTCTAAGCGCGCGCCGCAACCTCGCCTACGAGCGTATCGAGCGCGCGCCGCAAGGCCGGGAAGATCGCTTCGATCTGCGCCACCGAAACGACGCCGATCGAGAGACGGAACCATCCGCGATCGTGCTGCATGCCGAACGCTCCGAACGGCACGACCGCGAGACCCGCTGCGCGCAGTAGATAGCGGCGCACGTCTTCGTCGGTCTCGAGCAGATCGCCCGCTGCCGTTCGCATGCCGTGCAGTGCGAACCGTCCGCTCACATAGATCGCGCCCTGCGGGCGAATGCACTCGACCGGGAATCCCTCGCGCTGCATCGCGGACAATCCTTCGTGCACGGCGTCGAGACGCGCGCCCGCCTCGCGGCGCATGTTCTCGATGTAGCGATCGACCACCGCATGGTCCGCGAGTAGGCGAGCCGTTGCGACCTGCTCGGCGCGCGGCGCCCACGCGCCCACGTGACCGATGATGTCGCCCATGGGCTTGATCAGGTCGGCCGGTCCAACGACCCAACCCACACGCAGGCCGGTCGCCGCGAACGCTTTCGAGATGGCGTCGACGAAGACGACGTACGGGGCGATGGCCGGACGCAACGAGACCGGATCGACATGTGTCGCGCCGCCCGCCGTGATCATCCAGTAGACCTGATCGTACATCACGTACAGCGGTCGCTCGTTCGGTCCCCGCCGCGCGTTCTCCTCGAGCACCAGGTCGCAGATCGCGCCCAGCTGCTCGGCGTCGAACACCGTGCCGGTCGGATTGAGCGGCGAGTTGAGGGCGAGCAGGCGCGCGTCGCGGATCACCGGACGAAGCACGTCGGCGCTAGGAAGAAATCCGGTCGCGGCGTCGCACTCGACGATCACCGACTGGGCGGCGACGAGATCGCAGTAGGAATCGTTGTTCCACGACGGAACGGCGAACACCACGCGATCGCCGGGGTCGACGAGTGCACGAAACGTCGCATAGATCGCCGGCCGCGCGCCGGCGGTAATGAGAATCGACTCGAGCGGGAATTGCAGCGCCAGTCGTCGCGAATAGAACTCGCCGACACTTCGCCGCAACGCTTCGAGCCCGTTCGACGGCGGATACGTCGATTCGCCGGCTCGAAGCGCGTCGACGATGCCATCTTCGAGCTCCCGTGGAATGCGGAACTGTTTCGAGCTGAAGTCGCCGACGGTGAGGTCGACGATCTCGTGTCCCTGACTCTTCAGGGCACGAACGTCAGCGGCGATCTGGAGAATCGCCGAGCCGTGGATGTCGTTCGCGAGACGCGATAAGCGCGGTGAAGTCATGTCATGGAAAGTGCGACGAAAACCCTCGCGGTGGAAGGGTTTCCGCTCGTCGACCCGCCTCGATCAGCCCTCCGACGACCAACGGGTCCTGCTGCGCCGCATGGACCACCATCAACAGTTGAGCGTAGGCGACGTCCTCCTCGGTCACCGTGCGCGCCCGAAGCGCTCGCGTCTCCATTGCCGACGGCCACGCCGTCGTATGACCGAACCCGAGGACGTGCATGAGCTCGTGCTCGACCACTCCCCGAGTCTGGATCTCTGGCGATCCGTGAAACCGAACGCTCCCTTCGAAGATGTTGCCGTCGGAATCCCAGGTAATGAACGTCATTCCCGCGCCCGGAACCGAGCGATCGACGCGCACGTCGACGGGAAAGATTCGCCCGTGCATGGTCGTGTCGTTCCAGGGTATGAAGAAGCGATCGCCGAGCGATTGCTCCACGTCGCGTGCGGCATCCCAGAAGGCGGTTGAATCGGCGGCGCTGATTCGCGAGCCGTCGTCATGGCGCAGAATCACCGGGACGGGATAGCTCCCCGGCATCCAGCCTACGATGCGCATCGAGCTCACTCGTCCGAAGCTGCCAAAGTCCGGTGTGCGACGGAGCGCCGCGTCCGGGTCGATGGGCACCTCGGCGCCCATGAACCGACCACGACGGATGGGCCAGCGTCTCGGAACGAGGAGCAGTCGCACCTCCTCCGCCAGGCGCGCCTTCGGAACCGTGAGTCGAGCGCCCCGGTAACGCGACGATGGCGTCGATTCGATCACGAACGTGACCGAATCGCCGGTGACGTCTCGAATCAGCGCTCCGAATCGTCCCGTCGAGTCGACGCGAAGCGTGTCGACGGCGCCGAGCACCGAGCGCTCGTTCCACCGCACGATCACTTCGACACCGGCAATCGGCTGGCTGTCGAGCGCGACGAGGCGACCGGTCAAGAGAGCGATGGCGAGTGCGCCAACCATGCAAGAAGATAGCGTCCCGCGACGTATCGGCAGGTTCGAATCAGCAAGCGGGCGGGAGCGCCTCGAGACGAGCGCACCGTGTGATTCAGGTTCCCGTTCCGCCAACGCGAGCGTCACAAAACAGTGGTCCGGCGCTTGCTTTTTTGAGCATCGAAAGTTCAGCGGCGCTCGAGGGTCGAATGCGAATTCCTCATGCGCGTTGGCGTTCGAGGCAAATCATTCGGGCTGCGTCGCCATGGAACGGAGCGATATGAACTCGACGGGATGGCCACGAGACGGAGGATATCATCTGAATCAATCGGATGCCGCAGTTCGAATGCGACGCGCGTTGGCCGCTGTCGCCAGCGGGAGAGGCTCACATCGCGAGCTCGAGGACGCAGCGCACGAGTTGGTCACCGAGTTGCGCCAAGCGAACCAGCCGCCTGAGCAGATGCTCCTGCACATCAAGGAGATCCTGGCCGAGGCCGGGATGCGACCGACGTACTCGTCGCCGGAGATGGACGGTCCGCTCGGCGACGCATCCTCGGTGTATCGCGACGTGATCGCGTGGAGCATTCGCTCCTACTACGGCGACGGCGACGGTGCGGTGAACCAATAAGGTTGCGCCGGCCTTACGGCGCGACTTCGTGGAACGTGACGCTCGTCTCGCGTTCCAGCGCCCAGCGAAGCCCCCAGGAATCTTCAAAGAGAATCAATGGGTTTCCCTTGGCGTCGTAGAGCAGCATCCGGCCGCGATCGCGGGCAATCCGTTCGATTTCTGCGGCCGGTCCCGTGACCCAGCGCGGGTAGCGGGCCGTGATTCGCTCGAGCCGACACATGGCGCCGTACTCGTGCTCGAGACGATGGAGCATGACGTCGAACTGCAGCATGCCGACGGCGCCGACGATCGGTGTCGGCCCCGACGTTTCGGTGCCCGACGTGAAGAACACCTGCGCCGCACCCTCTTCCGTCAACTGACGGAGTCCGCTATCGAGCTGCTTGCGCTTCATCGGATCGGCGATCACGACGCGGGCAAAGTGTTCCGGCGCGAATCGCGGAATCCCGCTGAACTCGAGGTCGGACGACTCGGAGATCGTATCGCCGATGCGCAGCGTTCCGCGATCCATCACGCCGATCACGTCCCCCGGCCACGCTTCGTCGACGGCGGTGCGTTCGCGCGCGAGAAATTGCTGCGGCGACGCGAGGCGGATCGGCTTTCCAGTTCTCACATGCCTCACCTGCATCCCGGCCTCGAACCGCCCGGAGCAGATTCGCACGAACGCCGCGCGGTCGCGATGGCGGGCGTCCATGTTCGCCTGAATCTTGAACACGAAGCCGGTGAACTGCTCGTCGGTCGGCTGCACCGTACCCAGCGTCGATTCGCGCGGCGCGGGCTCGGGCGCGAGCTCGAGAAATTCGCGCAGAAACGGCTCGACGCCGAAGTTGGTCAGGGCGCTCCCGAAGAAGACGGGCGACAGCTCGCCCGACCGCACCCGCTCTTCATCGAACGGATGACCGGCTTCATCGAGCAGATGGATGTCCTGCACCAGCCGATGGTGCGATTCCGGTCCGAGCAGCTCGGCGAGCGTCGGATCGGTGAGCGACGAGACGTGGACCGCCGCGCGGCTGGCGCCGTGATCGTCCGCACGTTCGAAGAGTGAAACGAGCTGGCGGCGCCGATCGTAGACACCTACGAACGCACCGTCCTTGTGAATCGGCCACGTGATCGGATGGCAGGCGATGTCGAGATCTGCCTCGACGTCGCTCAACAGCTTGAGCGGATCTTCGCCAACCCGATCGCACTTGTTGACGAAGGTGAAGATCGGAATGCGCCGGCGTTTACAGACGCTGAACAGCTGGCGGGTTCGGTCTTCGACCCCCTTGCGGTTGTCCAGCAGCATGACGGCGCTGTCGGCGGCGACGAGCGTTCGGTATGTGTCTTCCGAGAAGTCTTCGTGACCCGGCGTGTCGAGCAGATTGATATGGTATCCGTCGTACTGGAACTGCATGACACTCGAGGTGACCGAAATGCCGCGCTCCTGCTCGAGCTTCATCCAGTCCGACGTGGCGTGTCGCGCGGCGCGGCGCGATTTCACCGAGCCGGCCAAGTGAATGGCACCTCCGTACAACAGCAGCTTCTCGGTGAGGGTGGTCTTCCCCGCATCCGGATGGCTGATGATGGCAAAGGTTCGCCTGGTATGGACGGCGTCTTGGAGGCGGGTTTCGAGGTCGAGCGGTGACAACGGACTGCCTAGATTCAGTGGGGATTGGATACGACGCGAGGGCCCGACCCCGCAGGATCAGGCCCTCGGACACACCAGCTAATTTAATGGTTCCTCGCACCCCGAAGGAGTGCCCCCGGTGACCCCATGGGTCAGGCGACTGATCGTCGCGAACGTGATCGTGTTCTTCCTCCAGCAAACCGCGCCTGGCGTCACCGGCTCGTTGGCGTTCATTCCGCGCTACGTCCTGGTCCAACCGTGGACCATTCTGACGTACATGTTCGTCCACGGATCGATCACGCACATCCTCTTCAACATGCTCGCGCTGTACTTCTTCGGGCCGCGCGTGGAGGAGCGCGTGGGATCGAACAAATTCATCACGCTCTACACGCTGAGCGGAATCACCGGCGCGCTCATGTCGCTCATCTTCGCGCCATTTTCGCCGATCATCGGCGCATCGGGCGCGATCTTCGGCGTGATGCTCGCGTTCGCGCGCTTCTGGCCGGACGCGCAGATCTACATCATGGGGATTCTGCCGATCCAGGCGCGCGCGGCCGTTCTGCTCATGGCGGCGATCTCGTTGTGGAGCGGACTCCAAGGCTCGCGGACCGGCGTCGCGGACTTCGCGCACCTTGGCGGTTTCGTCGGCGGCTGGCTCTATCTCGTCTGGCTCGAGCGACACCAGGGAGCGCGGAAATTTCGCGCCAAAGCGACGCCCACGGTCGCCAAGGAAAATCTGCTGCACTGGAAACGCGTCGATCCAAAATCGGTACACGAGGTCAACCGCGACGAGGTCAATCGCATCCTCGACAAGATCAACGACAAAGGACTCGGCAGCCTGACGCCGCAGGAGCGCGCGTTCCTATCGAACTTCGTTCCGCCGGACGATCGAGTTCCTCCAACCTGAACGACAGGGTTGAGGGTTGAGGGTTGAGGGTTGAGATGCCCGTGGGCGTCACGCGGATCCGGTGACTGGCGTTCGAAAACCGACAGGGTTTAGTCGGCGCGCAGCGCAACCGACGGATCGGCACGACTCGCCTTGAGCGCCGGAATCCAGGCCGCCACCACGCTCGTCGCGGCGAGCAAGAATGCAACACCTGTCAGCGTCAATGGATCGTTCGGCGCCACATTGAACAGCAGCTTCGTCATCGCGCGGGTCGCGAAGAGCGCCACGCCGCCACCGACGACGAGACCTGCAGCGGTGAGACCGAGGCCCTGACGAACGACCAACCACCGCACCTGCGCCGCCTGCGCGCCGAGGGCGATGCGGATTCCCATCTCGCGCGTGCGATTGCGCGACACGTGCGCGAGGACGCCGTAGACTCCGACGACCGACAGCACGAGTCCGATCGCCGCAAAGGCGAGTAGCAGCAACGTGAGGAACCGTGCCCGGGCGAGCGACTCGTCGCGGAGCCGCTCCATCGTGCTCACATCCAGCAGGGTGAGCGTTGGATCGAGCTCGCGCACGACGCCCCGAAGCGTCGGCGTCAACGCCGCCGGATCGCCGTTCGTACGCAGCAACACCACCATGTAACCCGACGGCTCTTGCGCCTCGGCGTGAAACGCCTCGATTCGCGGCGCGACGTCGAGTGCGTCGACGTGCTCGTTGCCGACGACACCGATGATCGTGTACCAGGTCGATTTCGGCGTCGGCACCTTTCCAAACGTGATGCGCTGCCCGACTGGGTCCTGGCCTTTGAAATACGAGCTCGCCAGCGCCTCGTTGATCACGAGCACGGGCGCCGAGCCGTCGCGATCCTCCGGGCCGAATGTGCGGCCGCGAAGCACCGGCACCTTCATCGTCTCGAAGTAGCTCGGCGTCACCGTGCGGTTGCCGATCTCCGTGCCGTATCCACCTTCCGGCCGTCCGTAGGCGATGAAATCGGTGGTGTATCCTGTGCCCTTGAACGGCACGTTCGACGCGAGCGCCACGCCGGTCACGCCGGGAATCGCGCGGGCGCGCGCCTCGAGCGCGCCCATGAACGCATCCACCTTGGTCGATGTGTCGTAGCGCGCGTTGAGCTCGACCGCTGCCGCAAGCACGCCGTGCGGATCGAAGCCCGCGTCGACGCGACGAATCTGGAGGAAGCTCCGCACGAGGAGGCCGGCGCCCACCGTCATCAGCAGCGCGAGCGCGACCTCGCTCACGACGAGCAGATCGCCCCAGCGCTTGGCTCGACCGCCGTGCGCCGCGCCGCGTCCACCCTCCTTGAGCGAGTCGGCCGGGCTGCGATGCCGCGCCCACAGCGCCGGCGCGATTCCGAAGATCAGGGCGCTGATCACCGTGATCGCGACGAGGTAGACGAGCACGGAGCCGTCCACGCCAAAGTCATGTACGCGCAGCATCCCGCGCGGCTGCAGTCGCACCAGCGCACGCGTCCCGGCCCAGCCGACCGCGAGCCCGCACAGACCGCCGACGGATGAAAGCATGAGACTTTCCGTAAGTCCCTGCCGAATCAATCGCGCGCGGCCGGCGCCGAGTGCGAGGCGGAGTGCCGCCTCACGCTCCCGACCGGCTGCCTGCACGAGCAGCAGGTTGCCGACGTTGGCGCACGCGATGAGCAGCAGAAATGCGACCGACGTCAGCAGAATGAGGAGCGGCAGCCGCGTGTCGCCGACGAGGAAATCGTGCAGCGGCATCATCGCTGCGCCCATGACCTTGTTTGTCGCGGGATATTCGCGTTTGAGCCGATCGACGACGGCTTGCAGCTCCGCCGCGGCATGTTGTTGCGTAGCGCCAGGCTTCAGTCGCGCCACGGCACGGATATAGTGCGCGCGACGGAAGCTCACGTCGCCCATCTTCGATCTATCCCACTCGATCGACTGCCAGCAATCGACCTCCTCACGCGGATAGGCAAACGTCGGCGGCATTACGCCGACGATCTCGAAGGTCTTTCCGTCGATCGTCGCTGACTTGCCGACGATCGCCGGGTCCGCACCGAAGTGGTCGCGCCACCCTCGGTCACTCAACACGATGACATGCGCGCCGTTCTTCCAGGTATCGTTGTCGTTAAACGCGCGCCCGAGCGCGGCGTGGACCCCGAACGTCGAGAAGAAATTGCCCATCACGTATCCGCTCGCGAGAAGCTGCGGATCACCGCGTCCCGTGAGCGTCGATCGCCCCAGTCCGTTGACGTATCCGGTCACGTCCTGAAAGTCCGCGACGCTCGCTCGCCAGTCGAGAAGATTCGCCGGCGCGGCCACGTTCAAATGCCAGTGTTTCTCCGGATTCTCCTCGGTGATGACCATGAGCCGGTCTTGCGCCGGAAACGGCAGCGGCCGGAGCACGACCGCGTTCACCGCTGAGAAGATTGCCACGTTCGCGCCGATGCCGAGCGCCAGTGTGATGATCGCGGCGCCGGCGAGCGCCGGCGTTCGACGTATCGTGCGGAAAGCAAAGCGCGCGTCGCCGACGAAATCCTCGATCCACTGCAACCGGCGCACGTCGCGATGCTCTTCGCGCACGCGCTGCACGCCGCCGAAGTGCGCGACGGCCAATCGGCGAGCATCGTCGGCGTTCATGCCCAGGCGCAGGTTCTTCTCAGTCTCGAGCTCGATGTGGAAGCGGATCTCTTCGTTCAACTCGTGGTCGACGACGCGTGGGCGAAGCAGCGCGCGCATGCGGGCGCGAAGTCCCTGGAGGAGCGTCATGAGCGTCTCCTCATGCGATGTCGAGGATCAGCTCGACGGCTTCGGCGTAACGACGCCAGTTCGCCGTCTCCGCGCCGACGGCGCGCCGGCCAGAGGCGGTGAGCGCGTAATACTTGGCCCGTCGATTGTTCTCGGTCGTGCGCCAGTCGCTAGCGACCCAGCCGCGCTGCTCCAGCCGTTGGAGCGCCGGATAGAGCGAACCTTGGTTGACGTCCAGCAACCCGCGCGAGAACTGCTGGATTCGCGCGCTGATCCCCCAACCGTGCATCGGCTCGAGGGTGAGCGTCTTGAGGATGAGCAGATCGAGCGTGCCGCGGAGCACGTCGGATTGGTCGGAGCCCATGGCACCCTCTGTCGAATTCCGACAGAAGATATGACTGCTTCTGTCGGAACACAACAGGAGCGACACTGTCGCCGGGACCGTTCGCCCGGCCGCGGGGTTTCATTCTTGTACGATGTTGGCATCAGCGGCACACGGAGGAGACTCATGCGCAGTACTCAAGGACGAGTCGGCCTGATCGCGGCAGCAGCCGCTCTGATCGGCGCGGCTGCATGTAATAGAACCGCGCCGGTCGTCGATGACGGCCTCGTACGAGATCTCGCCGAGGCCGGTGCGGGCGGACTCGAGCTCGCGCCGACGGCCGCCCGGCCACAAGTCGTCGTCTCGCCCATCGAAGCCGGGCCGACCTCGGCGCCTAAGCGTGCGGCGCCGAAACGCGTGCCGAGCCCTTCCCCACGTCCAACGACGCGGGTCGCTGCCAAGCAGCGGCCGGCGCCTACTCCATCGGCGTCGCCCGCGGTGACCGAGACCGCACCCGTCGCTGAACCGCGTGTCCAGCCTTCGCCGGCTCCGGTCGCGCGCCCAGTGCCTGCGCCAGCGAGCCAAGGGCGTGTCTACAAGACTGAAGCCCAAGTCTTTCGCGACATGCCTTGGATTCGCCCGTAGGGCGCGCGAGCTTTTGGGCTGCGTACTCGAGGCGACTCGTGAAGCTCCGGGCGAACGAACGGCCGGAGCTTTTGGATGATCGCCTCCGCGATGATCGCGTTCGTTGTGACGTGCATCACGCGCTCGTGCCTTGCGCGTTCTGAGTTTCACCACTTTCCCGCCGGTGTTACGCCTGGCCGACTTCTCGCAGCAGATTGATGCATGCAGCCACTCGTTGAAGCACCCACCCCGCAGGCACTCGCCGATCTCGTCGCGCGCTGCAATCAGATCAATCGCTACGCGACGCAACTCACTGCGGCCGAAGAGAACCGCGTCGCCGCGCTCGCGTCGGGGATTCTGACGATGCGCATGGTGCTCGATCTCAAACCGATCGCGCCGGAAAAGTTGCCGATGCGCCAGCAACGTATCGGGCACTGGGCACTCACCGGCGGCGATCTGTCAGATCTCGCCACGCCGCCGATTCGAAAGCTGCACGGGTTGTTGGTGCTCGATGAGCACGAGCAGGTCAAGATTCTGTCGCACCGCACGTGGCGCGGCGTCTGGCGTGCGGTTACGCTCTGGCGCGACGGCGTACACGGATTGTCGGCGCACGATCTCATGCAGTACCTGGCACAGCTGGCGACCGCGGCACAGCAGCATGCGCCGGCGAGCGCGCGCGTGCTGTTGACGCGAAGCCAGGACGTCGCCGCCGCGACGCAGCTCTTTCCCGAGGGTCCGCGCGGGCGCGCCGACTGATTGATATTCGGGAGAACATAAAAGAACGCCGGGAGCGATTTCGCTCCCGGCGTTCTTTCAGTTACTTCGTTCAGCTGACGACGACTCTACTGGGCCCAGCCCTCGGCCGTTGTCGCGAAATTACTTCGCGTCTGGCGCCGCGAGGGCAACCGCCTGCTGGCCCTTGGACTCGATGACGAACACGACGCGCCGATTGAGATCGGCACCCGGCTGGTCACCCCACGCCTTCGGCGTAACGAGACGAGTCTTTCCATAACCGACCGCGTTCAGCTGATCGGCGGCGAGACCCTGCGTCACGAGGTAGTCGCGGACGGTCGTCGCGCGCTTGGCGGACAGACCGAGGTTGTAGCGCGCCGTTCCCTTGGGGTCGGCGAACCCTTCGATCGTGACCTTCGACTGCGGATAGTACTGCTGGACGATGTGGGCGAACCGAGCGAGGACCGGGGTGTCGGCGTCGCGGATCGTGGACTGGTTGAAGTCGAAGTTCACTGGCATCGCGAAGTGCAGCCCGTCTTCCATGGAAGCGATCTTTGCACCGAACTCGGTACGCAGCGACTGGAGCTCCGTCCGAAGCGCCGTGACATCACCGCGAACCGCGCCGACTTCCTGCCGAAGCGCGCTGTCGCTCGCTGCCCGTTCAGCTCGCTCTGAGGCGAGCGCCGTCTGTTGTGCGGCGATGGCCGCGTTTTCCTGTTCCGTGGCGCGACGAAGCGCGCCCGTGGTCGCGCAACCGCTGAGGAGCGAGATGGTCGCTGCGCACGCGATCAGCGATCCGCTGGGAAACCGCATTTGAGTTCTCCTGTCATGAGTGAGCCGAGAGTGGTCGGGGGAACGGTATTGCAAGAAGCGCGCACAGCATCACATCCGTGACCATGATCACCCGGGTTGGGTAGCAGGTCGCACAACACGGCCGACGTTGTGATGTCGTGATCCAGCAACCGGTGTCGCGCATCACACCGATCGTCACCGCGTCGGCGCATGCATCCGCGATGGCGACGCGAACCCGTGACACGATGTGTCCTCAGTGTGGCACAGATTCATCACGCGAGGCAGGACGATCGACGGCGACGAAAGTAATATACAACGGTCGACGGTTTTTTGATATGACATCTTCAATTTTCTCCTCTGGCGGCGCCGCTGTGCGCTGCATCACAATCACGAACGTTCGCGATGATGTGCCGCACGTGGCGCGCGCTTTGCGGCCCGTTCGCCGAACGCGCCGGCGCATCTCACAACGGCGCGCCGTCGAGGCATTTTGCCGTCGAGCATTCCCACGATTGGAGGACACATCATGAAGGCACATCGACTCTCCCTGCTCGGTGCGGCCGCCGCCGCACTCTGCGTCTCGGCAACCGCCGGACACGCACAGGTCAAAGTCACGACGTCGGGGGGCGACGTTGCCACCCTGAATCAGAAGAACGTCGTCGATCACATGATCGTCGGCGATTCGCTCGAAGTGGAAGAAGCGCAGCTTGCCATGACGCGCTCGCAGAACGCCGCGGTGAAAGACTTCGCCAACATGCTCGTCACCGATCACAAGGCGCATCTCGACAATTTGCGCAAGCTCGCCGGCAAGAGCGACATCGGACGCGAGGCCAACTCGGCCGACTCGAGCGCCGTCGCCCAAGCCGCCACGCTCGGCCAACTGCAGTCCATGGGCGCCGATGCCGGTTTCGACAAGGCATTCGTCGACGCGCAGATTCAGAATCACACGCGCGAGATCGCCGCGCTCAAGACACTGAGAGCCGCCGCCAAGGACGATGCTCTGCAGAGGGACATCGACGCGACGCTCCCGGTGCTCGACCGTCACCTTGCCCGCGCAAAGGCTGTCGCGGCGCAGCTCTCGGCCCCCCCGAGTGGCGCCGCAATGCCCGGCGCGAAGCCGCCGGTCGATGCGAACGCGAATAACGCGACCAAGCCGCTAGCCGATAGTGCATCGGCGGCGAAGAAGACTCCGCCGACTCCGCCAAAGCCACCGACGAACTGAGCACTTCGCAGAACAGCCCCCGGTGCGTGTCCGCGCATCGGGGGCTGTTCCACGTTATTCGTTATTCCCGTTCGAACGTGCCGATCAACGCGTCCAGGCTCCGCGACATTTCGGCGACCCGATCTCCGCTCCACGCGGCGTGAAAGGTTTCGAACGCATCGTCCGCCTCCTGCCGCGCGCGTTTCGCCAACAGCATCATCCCCGGACGCACGCGCGCCAACGCCGGCGACGGTGCGTCGCACGCTTCGATAGCGAGCGACCGCGCGGCGCGGCGCCGCTCCTCCATCATCGCGATCACGCCAATGCGTTCGACCATGCGTTCGACGAACAGCCGCAAATCGCGCACGGTTCCGAGTGCATCTTGCAGCTCGACGAGACGCGTCGTCGCCGTGCTGACCGAGGGGAACTCGTCGAGGGCCTCGAGGATATAGCGCAGTCGCTTCGCGGCGATTCGGCACCGATGAATCGCCGCTACGTCACGTCCCGATTGGATACGCTCGATTCGCTTCGTGAACCGTTGAACATGGGCGCGAATCAGCTCGGCCATTGCCGCTGCCATCGTTGGCTCGTCCGCAACTTCGTCCTCGACCGGAACCGGTGCATTGTAGCTCGAGAGCTCGCTCTCCAGCGCGTCGAGCAACGGTGGGAGACGCGAGCGAATCCGCTTCATCGCCTTGCGACGCTGGGCGTCGCCGTCGGCGCGAAGCCATCGCGTGACGTAGCGCAACCCCGACCGGGCATGCGAAGAGAGCCGGGGCTGCGCCGCGATCCATTCGCTCCACACCTCGACGTCGCGCGCCAGATTCGTCGCATGCGTCAGATCGCGAAGCCGGCGTCGCGTCTTTCCGCGGACGGTATCGTCGAGCTCCGGCCGAAATGCGCGCAGCCAACTGCGGAGCCGACGAAGCCCCACGCGAAGATCGTGCAGCGCGTCGGCGTCGGCGGTGTCGAACCGCGTGTAGGCGTCGCGGACTGCATCGAGACGCGCCCTCGCGATCACGCGCGCCGCGCGCTTCGCCGGCTGTCGGAGAATCTCGGACGAGAGTTGGCCGTTCATCGTGACGCGCGTCGTGCCATCACTTGATCTCGAGCGCCCGCACCGCAGCGCTGGCCTCGGGATAGCGCAGACCGAGGCCGTCGAGCGTGTCGGCGATCGTCCGCGCCACGAGTAAGTTGCGCACGTCCTTGTCGTCGGCGGGCACCACGTACCATGGCGCATGACGCTTGGAGCACGCCTCGAGCGCGTCGCGGTACGCCGACGTATACGGCTTCCACAGTGAGCGATCGTCCAGATCACCGACGCGGAACTTCCAGTTCTTGGTCTCGTCGGTGAGTCGGTCCTCGAGACGCCGGCGCTGCTCGTCGCGCGAGACGTGCAGAAAGAACTTGAGAATCACCACGCCATTGTCGGAGAGCATGCGCTCGAAATCATTGATCTGATCGTAGCGTTCGGCGCAGACGCGCTTGGACATGGTTCCGTGCGCGCGGTCCACGAGCACGTCTTCGTAGTGCGAGCGATTGAAGATGCCGATGACGCCGCGCGCCGGAACGCGCTGGTGAATTCGCCAAAGAAAATCGTGATGTCGCTCGGCATCCGTCGGAACCTTGAAGCTCGTAACCTCGCACGCCTGCGGATTGACCGCGCTGAAGACATGCCGGATGGTTCCGTCTTTCCCCGACGCATCTCGACCCTGGAGGACGATCAACATTGCGTAACGTGCGTCGCCGTAGAACACGCGTTGGAGATTGGCGATGCGCTCCGTCTGCTCGTCGATCATCGTCTTGAGCTTGTCGCCCGATGGCGCGTTGCGAGGCGGTCGCGCGTCGGCATCGCGGAGGCTCACTTTCTTTTTTGAATCAACCGGCTTGAGACGCATGATGGCGGCGCTCGCTCGTTATGCCGCGGCGGCCGGCGAGGCGCCGGGCCGACGGTACCAATAGGCAATTCCCAATAGAAACGCGCTCGTCACGAGATATGCCGCAATGCGCGCGGCGAAGTCGAAGTAGGTGTTCGCGCCGTACACCGCCGTGCCGGCGGCAACGAGGCCGAGCGCGAGGCCCGTTTGTCTCAGCCGCGGTGCGTGGCGCGCGCGACCCGCCGCTACGCAGGCCACGGCCGTCGCGGCGAAGTACGTCACGAGCAGCAGCGTCGATGTGCTGGGACTGAACGCCATCGCCAGCTCGATGAGTACCCAGAGGAACGTCCAAAGCCAGGGAGCGAGAGTTAGCACCCTGACCAAGAGCTTGAGCGATGCGGCGTAAGTCCATTCGGGGCGTTCCCCCATTGACGTTCGCGTGGCGACACGGATCGCGCGCCAGAAACGCGCGATAGCAACGATCGCGACCGCGACAATGAGCGCCGTCGCCGATGGCTCGGTTCGGAAGGGCGTGAAGCCATAGGCTGGGCGTTCGGTCAACGCCGCGAGGCTGAGCGCGGCTGCAAAAACGATCATGGCGCCACCCGCCGCCAGCCAACTTCGGCTCGGACGAGTCATGTGCATGCCGAAGAACGCGAGGCCGAGTGCCGTGACGCCCGCGATGCGGCCGGCGGGAACCTCGAGCGAAAGCACCGACACTGCTCCAATCGCCAGCGCCGCGGCCGAAAACGCCGCCGCATCGCGCAACGACCCGACGGCGCGTCTCCAGGCGAAGCCAGCGAGCACGATCGTCGTCGCCAGCCATACGTATTCGGGACTCGTTGCACGGCCGGTCCCCGCGACTGCTTCGAGCGAGAAAGCCAGCGGGATGAGCGCGCCATCGATCCAATCAAGGAGCGAAGGACGTGCGCGCGCGACCGAGAACACGCTCGATTGCGGAACGCCCGCGTGGCGATCAATGAGCGCGAGCCACAGCACGGCGGCGAGCACGAACGCGGTCGTCACGGCCCATCGTTCGTCGTTCGTCACGGGGTGAGCGACAGTCATCACCAACGCGGCAAGCACAGCGAGCCAGCGCAGCGCGCCGCGCTTGCGCGATTGAGGCGCAAACGGAAGTACGCCGACGGCGCCGATGACGAACGGAAGCGCGACGACGGTGAGAGCCGCCGTCGTTCCCGCGGCGCGGGCCAGCGCGGCCGCGCCAAACACGAAGAGCGCCGCCGCCGCGTAGAACACGCGCCACGCCACCGGCCATTCGTGATGGCTGATCGCGAAGCACGCGGTGAGCAGAACAACGGCACCGTACGCCACGAGGGCGTACACGCTGCCGTGTCCGTCGGAGGTGACGAACGGCGCGAGCGCCGCGCCGCCGAAGCCGACACACCACAATGGTTCGTCGGCCTCGCGGTGCGCGAACATGGCCAACGCCCACGACGCGATCGTGGCGCCGGCAAACGCGACGATCGTTGGCACGAGGTGAAACGATGGACCCGCGGCGTAGGCACAGACTTGAACGATGACGAGCGCGAGCCCGAGCATGCTCGAGCCGAATGAGCGCTCGGTGCGCCTGAGCTTGAATCCCCACGCGCCGATTCCCGCCGCGAACACGAGGCCGGTCAGCGTTCGTGCGCCCGGGCCGAGCGTCAGATATCCGTGGCTGATCGCCCAGCTCAGGAACGTCCCCACCGCGGCCACGGCGGCCATGACGGCGATGCCCAGCATCCCATAGCGACCGAGCAAGCGCTCGACGTCCTGCGCGGTGAGGGTCGGCGTCGTGATCGGGATGCGTCGCACCTGTCGCGGCGGCGGTTGCATCGAGCGGGTGGCGGCCTGTGGCCCGGGGTGAGGGCCGGCGCGTACCGCGTGGAGCTCGGCGCGCAGCGATGCAAGGTCCGCGGCGAGCGCGGCGAGGTCTTGCTCGATCATCGCGAGGCGCGTCTCGAGCGGCGACGGAGTCGTCATAGATCGATTGAACGAATACGACCTGGCCCCCTGCTCCGCAACCAGCGTGCGCGACGGTGCACACAGGTGCATTCGGCTCCCGTGATTACTATACAGGCCATGAGCACATCACTAACGTCACCGAGCGAGAGCGTCGTCGACCGGTTCCTCCGCTACGTGCGACTCGACACGCAGTCGCAAGAAGACCAGTCCACGACGCCAAGCACGGCGAAACAGTGGGCACTGGCCAAGCTCCTCGTGCAGGAGTTGAAGCAGCTCGGCGTAGCGGACGTCCGCATCTCCGACCATTGCATGGTGTACGCGTCAATTCCGGCCAATGTCGCGCACGCGGACGATCTGCCGGTGATCGGCTTCATCGCGCATGTCGACACCTCGCCCGCGGTGACGGGCGCGGGGGTCAACCCCATCGTACATCGCGATTACCGCGGCGGCGACATCGTGCTGCCACGCGATCGATCGCAGGTCATCACTGTCGCCCAACATCCGGTGCTGAATGACTTGATCGGCGACGACATCATCACCACCGACGGCACCACACTGCTCGGCTCCGATGACAAATCCGGTGTCGCCGCAATCATGACGATGATCGATGTCCTACGAGAGAATCCTCAGATCCCGCACGGAACCATCGCCGTCGGCTTCACGGCGGACGAGGAGATAGGGGTCGGCATCGAGAAGTTCGACGTCGAGGAGTTCGGCGCCGACTTCGCGTATACGGTCGACGGTGGTACACTGGGTGAGCTCAGCGACGAGACGTGGAGCGCGCGCATGGCCACGATCACCTTTCATGGAAAGAGCGCGCATCCGGGAACGGCCAAGGGCGTGATGGTCAATTCGATCTACGCACTCGCCGACTACTTGTCTCAGATGCCGCACGACATGCTGCCGGAGACCACGGAGGGTCGCGTCGGGTTCGTGCACCCATATGCCGGCGTCGCCGACGTGCAAGAGTCCAACGTGCGCGTGCTGTTGCGCGACTTCGAGCTTTCGGGACTGGACGCGAAAGAGCGATTGCTCCGCGAGCTGGCGTCGGCCACCGAGCGGAGGTTTCCGGGCGTCGCCGTCACCGTCGACGTCAAGGAGAATTACAAGAACATGCGCGAGGTGTTGAAGGACCATCCGCAGTTGATGGAAAACGCCTTCGAGGCGGCGCGACGCGCGGGGCTCACGCCGTTCACGATGCCCATTCGCGGCGGAACCGATGGATCGAAGCTCACGTTCCGAGGGCTGCCCTGCCCGAACATCTTCACCGGCGGGCATGAATTTCACAGCAAGCTGGAATTCAACTCGCGGCGTGGTCTCGAAAAGACGACTGAGACGCTCGTGCACTTGGTGCAGATCTTCGCCGAGCAAGGCGCGCGAGCAGAATAGCGTCCTCATCGCTGTTCGATCACGAAGGGACGGCCACTCAAGTCGTCAGTCGGCGCAGCGTTTGCACAAACCGGTTCGTGACGCCTCACAGGGGACACGTGCCGTGAATCGCTCTCGGAGAGCCCGGGCGGCTTCTCGGCATGCCACTGATCTCACGCCGACGCGGAGTCCACCATGCATTCGAGATCAACAACAGCCAAACGACTGACGTTCGCCATCGCTATCGTCACTGCGGGCACCGTGCTCGCCGGCTGTCAGCGGGCCGGCAATAGGACCGACACGACTGCCGCCGCGGGAGAAGTGGCGCGACGCGATTCACTGCGGGACACCACGCGGAAGCCCATGGATACTGCGGGCACGAAGGCCACGAATGACAACGGGTGGTCAGACGCGCAGATGCTCGCGTACGCCACCGCGGCGGACAATGCGGAAATCGCGCAAGGGAAACTCGCCGAACGCAAAGCGGCCAACCCGGCGGTCAAGGCATTCGCTCGCGAAATGGTGACCGACCACTCCGCCATGCTTCGCGAAGGCAAATCGTTCGCGTCGAGCAACAAGGTCACGCCCGACACGACCAAGAGCGACGTCGCCGATCTGACCAAGAGCTCGCACGACGCCATCACCGATCTCACCAACAAGGCAGCTGGAAAAGACTGGGACAGTGATTACATGGACAAGCAGATCGACGCGCACAAGAATGTGCTCGACAAGCTACAGAACTTCGAGAAGTCGACGACCAACACGAAGCTCAAAGACTTGTTGAACAAGGCCGTGGGCAAGGTCCAGTCGCACCTGACCAAAGCCCAAGACATAAAGGACAACAAGATCAAGGCCTGACGCCGCCGTCAAACTCGCGCCAATGTGCCGTGAGCGCCCCGAGCGCTCACGGCCGAGCGAGTGGCATGAAATTCGATGCGGAACTCGGCGCTCCCCTCCGAGCTCCTCATGACGGCAATCGCATCCAGCATCGCTGCACCACTTAGCGCGACGCGTCAGCTCGAGCCCGCCACGATCGCCCATCGGCGCTTGCGGGCCCAATTGATTCCATTGCGCGCGCCAAACTACTCGCCCGCCGCACTCGTCTCGGCGATCGCCGAGTTCTGCCGAGCCCGGCGGGCGAAGGGCGTTGCGTGCGCCCAAGTCGTACTCGAATGTACGGCGGTGGCTGCGGCGCGACTCGACTCGGCCGGTGTCCGATTGGTCGAGGTGCTGGCCCGGCAGTCACTCGCCTGTCCCGTGGCCGAGGAGCTGGACCGCCGAGCCTGATCTTTGACGACCTCGAGAATCCCCGCGCCGCTCGCTAACTGCGGCGACGCGGACCCTCGTCCTCCCATCGGTCGATGCGGCGCGTCTCCCACGGCTTATCCTGGCGCTGCCCGCCCTTTCCGCGACCCTTCTCCGCCGACTGGTCGGCGGCTCCAGGTGTCTGACCGGCGTCGAGCCGCGTGACATTCTCGGCTTGTGGCCCCTTTTGCCCGGGCACGATGTCGAATTCGACGCGCTCATTCTCGTTCAGCGACTTGAATCCCTGTCCTTGAATCGCCGAGAAATGCACGAAGATGTCCTTGCCACCACTGTCCGGCGTAATGAATCCGAATCCCTTCTCGCCGTTGAACCACTTGACCGTTCCGCTGGTGCGCATCGTCAGTATCCAGAATAGGTGGGCGTGCCGTCGACGTGCGACGACTGCATAGGAGATGCCGTTTGTTTCCGAGGCGTCGCCGGCGACGCGGAGGCGGACTCCCATGAATCCTCCACGCGAGAACAACGATCCACGTCGCCCGGGTGTCCAATACGAGCCGCGGGATGCGCGCGATTCATTGCTGTGACAGGCTGTAACAATCGCGGCCGCGCCTTCGTACAGTCGCTGTCACCTCGACCGGACATTGCATGCGCAACGTGAAGCTCGCCTTTCGAACGTTGTTCAAGACGCCCTTCGTCACGATCGTCGCGGTGCTCTCGTTGGCGCTGGGCATCGGCGCCAACGCGGCGATCTACTCGGTCTTCAATCAGATGCTCCTGCGACCGCTGCCCGTTGCGCAGCCAGAGCGTCTCGTGAATCTCGCGGCGCCCGGTCCGCAGCGCGGCTCGAACTCCTGCAACCAGGCCGGCGGCTGCGACGAAGTCTTCAGCTATCCGATGTTCCGCGACCTCGAGAAGGCGAACACCGCCTTCAGTGGCGTCGCGGGGCATTTCATCTTCGGTGTCAACGTCGCGATGACGGGACAGACACCGGTGAACGGGTTGGGACTGTTCGTCTCCGGCTCGTATTTCCCCGTGCTCGGGATCCACGCGGCAGTCGGCCGTTTGTTGACCCCGGCCGACGACCAGACGATCGGCGGAAATTATCTCGCGGTGCTGAGCTATCCGTTTTGGGAGACGCATCTCGGCGCAGATCCGTCCGTGGTCAATCAGATCATCACGATCAACGGCCAGCGAATGACCATCGTCGGCGTCGCACCGAAGGGATTCACCGGCACGACGCTCGGAGCCCAGCCGTACGTGTTCGTTCCGATCACGATGCGCGGTGTGTTGAACCAAGGTTGGACAGGGTTCGACCAACGCAACAGCTACTGGGTCTACCTGTTCGCGCGGCTCAAGCCAGGCGCGTCGATCGATCAGGCACGCGCCGCTGTGAACGCGGTCTATCGGCCCATCATCAACGACGTCGAGGCGCCGCTTCAGAAGGGGATGAGCGCTCAGACAGCGGCGAAGTTCCGCGCGAAGGAGATCACCCTCGCCGACGGTCGAAAGGGCCAGAGCTCGACGATCAAGGGGTCGCGCACGCCGCTGTTGCTGCTCTTCGCCATCACCGGCATCGTATTACTCATCGCCTGCGCGAACATCGCCAATCTTCTGCTCGCCCGGGCAGCGAATCGCGCGATGGAGATGGCCGTGCGACTGTCGCTTGGCGCAACCCGCCGGCAGTTGATCGCTCAAGTCCTCACCGAATCGGTGTTGTTGGCCATGCTCGGTGGACTCGTCAGCATCGTCGTCGCTCGTTGGACGCTCGGCGGCATCATGGCCATGCTTCCCGCGCAAGCGGGTGAGGCGATGCCCTTTTCGCTGAGCATGGCGGCCATGTGGTTCACCGCCGCCGTCTCGCTCGGCACCGGTCTGCTTTTCGGAATCGTCCCAGCGCTCCAGAGCACGCGGCCCGACTTGGTCACCGAGCTACGCAACAATTCCGGAAAGCTGTCCGGCGGGCGCGCCGCGGCGCGCTTCCGCACGAGTCTCGTCACGGCGCAGATCGCGCTCTCTATGGCGCTGCTGATCTCGGCCGGCCTTTTCATCAAGAGCCTGCGCAACGTCAGCCAAGTCGATCTCGGGATCAACATCGACAACGTCGTGACGTTCGGCGTCTCGCCGTCGCGGAGCGGGTACGATACGGCGCGAACGAGCGCGCTCTATGCGCGGATCGAAGAGGAGCTGGCGGCGATTCCCGGCGTGAGTGGCGTGACGTCGTCCGCTATACCGATCCTGTCGGGGAGCAACTGGGGCCAGGGCGTTTCGGTCGAGGGATTCAAGAAGGATCCTGACACCGACGCCGGATCGCGCTTCAGTGCCGTGGGTCCGAACTACTTCCACGTCCTTGGCGTTCCGCTGCTCGCCGGTCGCGACTTCGCGGCGAGCGACAACGCCGGCGCGATGAAGGTGGCGATCGTCAACGAAGCGTTCGCAAAGAAGTTCAACCTGGGATCGAATGTCGTCGGCAAGCACATGTCCGTGGGCAACGATTCGCTGAACATTACGATCGTCGGCTACGCCAAGAACTCGAAGTATTCGCAGGTGAAGGATCAGATCCCCCCGGTGTTCGTGACGCCGTATCGCCAGGCGGGGCGGCTCGGCTCGAACAACTTCTACGTGCGGACCGCGCTGCCTGCGTCGCAGATCCTCAAGACTATTCCGGCGGTCATCAAGAAGATCGACCCGAATCTCCCGATCGAGGATCTGAAGACGTTGCCGCAACAGGTGCAGGAGAACGTCTTCCTCGACCGGATGATCGGCACGCTGTCCGCGTCGTTCGCCGTATTGGCGACGCTGCTCGCCGCGGTCGGATTGTACGGTGTGCTCGCGTATTCCGTGGCACAACGTACGAGGGAGATCGGCGTCCGCATGGCGCTCGGTGCCGATCGTCGAAACGTTCGCACGATGGTCCTAGGACAGGTTGGGCTGATGACGCTCGTGGGCGGCGTCATTGGAATCGCCGGCGCAATCGGGCTCGGACGCGCGGCCGCGTCGCTGTTGTTCGAGCTCAAGGGGTACGATCCGATCGTGATCGCCGTCGCTGCGGTCCTATTGGCGGTCGTCGCGCTCGGTGCCGGACTTCTTCCCGCGCTCAGGGCATCGCGGATCGATCCGATGGCCGCGCTGCGCTATGAGTGAGCCCGCTCGGCGACTGTGCTTCTGTGGCGGCGCCAACGGCCGCTGACGGCCGCGTTTGCAGGTACCGCATGAGGAAGTTGCCAACGCGACGCTCGTATTCGCGTCCTTCGAACGCGTGGAGATCCTCGTGCCCGGCGCCGACGACCGCCCAGAACGATTTCGGCGACGGCGCCCGCGCGTAAAGCGATTCGGCCTCGGCGAGCGGCGTGTATGGATCGTCCGTTCCCGAGATGAGAAGCAGCGGCGCGTGGATTCGCCCAATGCGTGAGATCGGTTGGAGGTCCGCCTCGGACACGCCAATCTCGGATCCGACGATGTCGATCACGGCCGGCGTAAACAATCGGCCGATTCCGCGCAACGGACCGAACCATGTTGCGAGACGGTCGCTCACCGCCTGACGGATCGTCGGATACACCGATTCGAGAACGAATGCGTTCGCCGCGATCGGACCGGGCCCGAGCAACGTCGCCGCTCCGCCCATCGAGACGCCGATCACGCCGATGGGCTCGGCCGGCACGACGTCGTGCAAGTATTTCATGGCAGCCGCGGCGTCGAGGCTTTCACGCGCGCCGAACGTCACGTGGTCACCGGGCGACTCGCCGTGCGCTTGAAAATCCGGCGCCAGCACGGTGAATCCCTCGTCGTGAAGAAACTGCGCTCGGCCCAACATGCTGGATCGGTTCGAGCCGACGCCGTGAAGCAACAGCACTGAGCCGCCTCCGTCGCGCCCACGCATGAGCCACGCGTGGATGAGACTACCCGAGGCACTGGGGAATACGACCTTTTCGGTGGCGAGCGGTGCAGGCGGATCAGCCACGGCAGAGCGCGCCGGACTGGCGAGCATGCATCCGGACGCCGCTGCGACAGCACATGTCAGCAGCGCGACGGGTAGCGAGCGGAGAGTGAGCCGTGGAATTGGAGTGCTCCGGATATTCATGAGAGTGGCGATCAATGCTGAACGCCATAATTGCACGGCGCGTTCCCGAGGCTATCCGCACGGGAGGGAGGCGCGAGACAGACGCGACTGATCGTAAGCTACACCGAGAGCACGGTTGCGCCATGAATGCCCATGGCATTACGCAATCGCGCCAGCGCGTCGTTCGCTTGCTCGAGGGGAATTACCTCGACGGTGGGTCGAAGGCCGCTGTCGGTCGCGAAAGCGAGCAGGTCGCGCACGTCGGCCCGTGTGACATTGGCGACGCTCTTGATCTCGCGCTCCATCCAGAGGTGGGTGGCGTAGTCGAGTCGCAGCAGTTCGGCTTGATCTGATTTCACTTTGCGGATGGCGTTGACGACGAGTCGTCCGCCCGGCATCAGGTGCGACAGCGAGTCGACGACCGGCTTCCACGCAGGCGTCGTATCGATGATTGCTGCCATCGGCTCGGGCGGCGGGCTAGCCGTGTCGCCCGCCCACGTCGCTCCGAGGTCGCGCGCGAACGCCCGCTCGCTCTCACTCCGCGCGAACACATAAATGGAAGACCGGGGAAAGCGGCGCCGGGCGAGCTGCAGCACGAGGTGACCGGACGCGCCGAATCCCGTGAGGCCGAGTGGATCGCCGTCGCCGAGGCCGGTGAGGCGCAGCGATCGCCAGCCGATGGCGCCCGCGCACAGCAGCGGCGCGGCCTCGACGTCACTCAGCGCGTCCGGAATCGGATAAGTGAAGTCGGCGCGGGCGATTGCGTATTCGGCGTACCCACCGTCAGCATCACACCCGGTGGACTCGAAGTATGGGCACAGGTTCTCCTCGCTGTTCCGGCACCAACGGCAGATGCCGCATGCGGAATGGATCCACGCTACGCCCACGCGGTCACCCACGCGGCACTGTGTGACCGCGCCGCCGATCTTGTCGACGCGCCCGATGATTTGGTGGCCGGGAACGACGGGATAGTGTCCCGCCGCGATGCGTCCCTCGGCGACGTCGAGGTCGGTGCGACACACGCCGCAGACCGACACTCGGAGCCGCACCTCGCGCTCGCCGGGCTCGGGAATCGGTACGTCCGATAGCTCGAGCGCCGCAGCGTCGTCTGGCGTCGCCGACATGGTCTTTGGCCGACGCAACAGCATCGCGCGCATCGCCATCTCCTCGGTGCCGAAGATCTCCTGTGCTCCGGGAAAGGTAACGGCGATGCGTTCGGCTACCCTTGCGCATTCGACAGGAGTTCCGCATACTCCCTTGAACATTCGACAGGAGAGCCCGGGTGGCCGCGTCGTCCTCCGACGTGCTGCAAGGCACGCTCGATCTGCTCGTCCTCAAAGCGCTCTCGCTGGCGCCGATGCACGGCTGGGGGATCAGCCAGCGAATTCAACAACTGTCGCGCGACGCACTCCAGATCGGACAGGGTTCGTTGTATCCCGCACTCTACCGGCTCGAGAAACGCGGCCTCGTGAAGAGCGAGTGGAGCACCACCGAGAACAACCGCGAGGCCAAGTACTATCGCTTGAGCGCCGCCGGGCAGCGCGCCCTTGCCGCCGAGATGAATGAGTGGCGCACCTTCGTCGGCGCGGTCGACCTCGTGCTGTTGGCGGAGTAGTCACGTGTCATTCCTCGACGCGCTTTGGATTCGTCTCCGCGCGGTGCTGGCGCGACGCCGCGTCGCCGACGAGATCGATCGCGAGATCGCCTTCCATGTCGACATGGAGACGGCCAACAACATTCGAGCCGGCCTGCCGCCCGACGAAGCTCGGCGTCGCGCGCACATCGCGTTCGGCGGACGCCAGCGCTTTCGCGAAGAAGCGCGCGACGAGGTCCGCAGTCGCGGGCTCGAGGATCTCATACAAGACGTTCGACACGCGGTGCGCACCTTCCGACGCACTCCGGCGTTCACCGCGACCGTGATCTTGACGCTCGCACTCGGCGTCGGCGCGACGACCGTGATCTTCTCGGTCGCCGATAACGTCGTCCTCCGATCCCTTCCCTATCGGAACGCGGATCGTCTCGTCGGCATTCAAGTGTTGAGCGACCGCCTCAAGAACGTGACTCCCACGTGGGTACCGAACGCCGCGCATTACCTCGCATGGAAGAACGCGTGCACTGTGTGCGAGGGCATCGCCGCCGTGCGCCCGAACCAACTCACGTTGAGCGGCGCCGGCGACCCGACCGTCATCTCGATATACCGCGTCTCCGACAACCTGTTCTCCATGCTCGGCGCGCACGCCGAAGTGGGGCGGCTACTCGCACCTGGCGACGACCGTCCCGGCAACGAGCAACTCGTCGTCATCAGCGACGAGCTATGGCGACAACAGTTCGGCGCGCGCTCCGACATCGTCGGCCGGGCCATCACCATCGGTGATGCACAGTGGACGGTGCTCGGCGTGATCGCGCCGGATTTTCGCATGTTCCGCGGCGCGGAATTGGGGCCCTTCCTGCGCTTGCCGAGTCGCGGCGACGCGTACGTCCCGCTCGCGCTGAACGCAAGAGAGCGCACGACTCCAGGCGAGCATGACTACGGCGTCATCGCGCTGCTCAAGCCCGGCGCAACGCCTGCGACGTTG
>DASVYG010000232.1:0-5949 GCA_036392315.1 Gemmatimonadaceae bacterium | reverse complement strand
TCTCATCACGACCATGTTGATCTTGATCGGACCGAGTCCCGCATCTTGCGCCGCCTGAGCGGCGCGGATGGGGTCGAAGCCGAGATCCCGTCGCGCGATGTGCGAGATGCGCTCCGGCCGAAGACTGTCCACGCTCATGTTCATCCGATCGAGCCCCGCCTCGCGCAGCAACGGAGCGAGCTCCGGGAGCCGAACGCCGTTCGTCGACAGCGCGATGTCGCTGATCTCGGGCACCGCTCGGAGCATTCGAATCAACTCGTGAATCTGCGGCCGGATCGTCGGCTCGCCGCCGGTGATGCGCAGGCGCCGCAGCCCGAGCGGTGCGAGCTGGCCGACGACTTCGGCAATCTCTTCGTACGACAGGATCTCCGATTTCGGGAGCCACTGCATCCCCGACTCCGGCATGCAATAGAGACAGCGGAAGTTGCACCGATCCGTGACGGAGATTCGCAAATACTCGATGCTGCGTCCGAATTGATCACGCAGCGCCGGCGAGAGTGCCGGCGATGGTTCTGGCGATGACGTCGGCGACGAAGCCGCCTGCGACTCGCTCGAGCCCGACCGCGGATCGTGCGTCATTTCACCGGCTCCGCGACGCGCTGGCCCGCCGCGCCCACCCACTCTCGCGTTCCATCGACATACAGCTCGAGCTTCCAGATCGGGACGCGCTTCTTGAGCTGCTCGATGACGTAGCGTGACGCGTCATACGCGCCGCCGCGGCGCGGGTGCGCCACCGCGATCGCCACGCTCGCGTCGCCAAGCGTCAACTCCCCCAGGCGATGTTCAACGACGATATCCGCGGTGTCGAATCGTTCGCTGGCCTCGCGAACGATGTCGGCCATCTCGCGCTGGGCCATCGATCGATAGGCGCTGTACTCGATGCCGGTCACCGGTCGACCGTCGTTGACGTCGCGAACGGTGCCGACGAACAACAGTGTCGCGCCATTCGCCGCGCGCGCGATCTCTGCGACCAGCGCCGCGGTATCGATCGGGCGATCCGTCAGGGTCGAGCGCATCAGCCGCCGGCCACCGGAGGAATGATCGCGATCTCGTCACCCGACGTGAGCACCTGGCTTCGCTGCGCGTAGCGCTCGTTCACGGCCACCAGCGGCTCGGGCGGCAAGCGGTCGGCGCCGGGCATGGCGCGCACACGTCCGAGCGCGTCGGCCACCGTGGCGCCGCTCGTCAGGTCCAGCTCGAGCTGAGTCCTGCCGAGGGTGTCGGCGTACGAGGCGAAGAGCAGCACAGTGACGGTCATTGGGATAACTCGGTGTGACTCAGGATGCTACGTGTAGAATAGCGACCTGGGAAGACAAAATCGGCTCGACGCTTTGAGCATCGAGCCGATTGAACCGGTGCGACAATGCAGATGAGAGCGCTCAGGCTTCTGTCATCTCCTCAATGTCATCCTCCAGCTCGCCAATGTCGATGCCCGCGACCATGGCGCGCAGTTCCTTGGACGGCTTGAACACCGGAACCGGTCGTGCGGAGACTTCGACTGGCGAGCCCGTCCTTGGGTTCCGCGCCATCCGCGTCTTGCGGTGGCGGATCTTGAAGGTGCCGAAGCCGCGCACTTCGATGTTCTTTTGGCCCTGTAGGGCCTCTTTTATCGACTCCAAGAAGGCGTCGACAACGCGAGCGCAGTCTTTTTTGGAAATCATCGGCCCAGCGGTGCGGGAAATCTGGGCAGTGACTCTCTCGACCAGGTCAGCTTTGGTCATTCGAATTGCCTCGTGTTCAAGCGCCGGAGGGGCCGGGGATGCTCACCGAACTTAGCGCCGTTAACTGTTGTGTGTCAAGAGCTTGGACCACTTGGGGCTGGCCGAGAACGGACCCTGTCGATGAATTCGTCGAAGGCTGGACGGGCGTCGTGCGGACCAGGCGCGGCCTCGGGGTGATATTGCACCGCGAAGATTGATTTGTCGCGATGACGAAGTCCCTCGACCGTTCCGTCGTTCAAGTTCACGTGCGTCACCTCGAGCTCGGGCGCGCCGGGAATCTCATGTTCACTGCCCTCGACGGCGAATCCATGATTCTGCGTCGTGATCAACACCTTTCCAGTCGCGATTTCTTTGACCGGATGATTTCCACCGCGATGACCGTACGACATTTTCACCGTGCGTGCGCCGTACGTGAGTGCCAAGATCTGATGTCCCAGGCAGATACCGAAAATCGGGACGCCTCGATCGGCGATTTCACGCACGGTGTCCGGCGCGTAGTTCACCGCAGCCGGATCTCCGGGACCATTCGAGAGGAACACACCGCTCGGCTCGAGTGCAAGCGCTTCCTCCGCCGACGTTTGCGCTGGTACGACGGTAATTCGACAATCGTGCTCGGCGAACAAGCGCAAGATGTTTCGCTTGATTCCGTAGTCGTACGCGACGATGTGATGACGCGCGTTCGGATTTCCCCACGAGTAGGGCTCGCGCGTCGTGACGCGCGACGCGAGATCGAGCCCTTCCATTGACGGACACGCGTCGAGCGCCACGAGCGCATCGCGATCGGGCTCCGTGCCGGCGGCCACGACGCCGCGCATGACACCGACCGTTCTCAGATGTCGAGTGAGACGTCGCGTATCAACCTCTTCGAGCGCTGGCACTTGCCCAGCGTCGAGCCATGACAGCAGATCGCCCTCGGCGCGCCAGTTGGAGAAATGGCGTGACAACTCGCGAACGATGATCGCCGCAACTTGCGGACGTGCCGACTCCGGATCAGATGTATTGACGCCGTAGTTGCCGACCATCGGCGCCGTCATCACCACGGTCTGTCCGCGGAAGGAGGGATCGGTAAACACCTCCTGATAGCCGGTCATGTTCGTCGTGAATACGACTTCGGCCACCGTCGGTTCGACGCGGCCGAGAAGGCTTCCGCGAAACAGGGTTCCATCCTCGAGGAGAAGGAACCCTGGTTGGCCTCGGCGTACAGTCACGAGAGCGCTGTTATGGTTTCTTGGTTGCTGGCGGTGCGTTGCCCGCCGGCGGCTTGGTCGTGCTCGTGGCAGGTGCCTTGGTGCCCTGCGTCGGTTGCGTTGCCGCGCCAGGAGCGCCAGGAGCTGCGTTCGTTGGCGCAGGCGACAACGGAATCGCCGGATTTGCCGCGGCGGGATTCGGCGATGGCGTCGCCGGCGCCGTCACCGGTTGCTGAAACGTCTGATCGAGAACCGAGTTCGGCGTGCGGCTGCGCGTGGATGCAAGCGCGAGCAGAAACGAGAGCCCGAGAAAGAGACCACCGCACCACCAACTCGCCTTGGTCAGAAGATTTCCGGCCTGGCGCGCTCCCATGAACGAGCTCGCGGAACTGCTTACACCGCCGAACGACGCGGCCATGCCTCCGCCCTGTCCCGCCTGCAAGAGCACGGCGATGATGAGGACGAGGCTATCGATGATGAGAAGAACGAGAAGGATGTTGTACAGCATCTGGTCAGGCTCGGCGGGGCGTGATGTAAGCCTTAAATATCACTAGACTTAGCGCACTCCGTCAAGTGTCGCAGATCGCCGTCCATCCTTCGACGTCGAGGCTCGCGCCGCCGACCAACAGCCCGTCGACGCCGGGCGCGGCAAGGAGCGATTTGGCGTTTCCTGTGTTCACGCTGCCGCCGTACAGAATCGGGACGTCCGCCGCGCGCTGACCGAGTCGCACCTCGAGGAACGATCGAATCGCTGCGTGCACGGTCGACGCATCGGCCGGCGTCGCCGTCTTCCCGGTTCCGATGGCCCACACCGGCTCGTACGCGATGGCCATCGACGCGATCGCGTCGACCTCGAGCGCCGAGAGACCGGCCTCGAGCTGGCGCAGCACGATGGCGGTCGTCGTCCCCGACTCGCGTTCGGACAGCAGCTCGCCCACGCACAGCAGCGGCGTGAGACCACTTCGCACCGCGGCGGCGCACTTCTTCGCCGTCTCGGCGTCGGTCTCGCCGAACACGTGGCGCCGCTCCGAATGGCCGACGAGTGCGTATTTCGCGCCGGCACTCTTGGCGATCGGCGCCGAGTTCTCACCGGTGAACGCACCCTTGTCTTCGGTCCAGATGTTCTGCACGCCGACGCCGAGGTCGTTGCGACTTCCGAGAGCTTGGACGACGGCGGTCAGCGAAATAGCCGGTGGAAAGAAGATCACCGTGCGATCGCTGCGCGGCGTCCAGCGGGCGGTGAATGCCGCGATGAACGCCCGAGCCTCCGTCGGCCCGTTGTTCATCTTCCAGTTGGCCGCCAACACTGGGCGGCGCATCACGCCTTGTCGTCGAGGGCAGCGACGCCTGGCAGCACTTTGCCCTCGAGAAACTCGAGCGATGCGCCGCCGCCCGTCGACACGTGACTCATGGCGTTCTCGAGTCCCATCTCGGCGACGGCCGCCGCCGAGTCTCCGCCGCCAACGATCGTCGTCGCGCCGTTCTTGGTTGCACGCGCCATCGCGTCGGCCACGGCGCGCGTTCCGGCATCGAACGGCTTGGTCTCGAACACGCCCATTGGTCCGTTCCAGATCACCGTCTTGGCGGCGGCAATTGCCTCGGCGAATTGCGACGCCGACGCCGGACCGATGTCGAACATGGCTTCATCTGCCGGAATCGCGTCGCGCTTGACAGCGTGCGCGCTCTGCGGCGCGTCGAGCGCGGGCGCCACCGTTGCGTCTACGGGAAGCAGCAGCTTCTTGCTTCCGCGGGCGAGGAGATCCTTCGCCATGTCCACGCGATCGGTTTCGACGAGCGACTTCCCTGTCTCGATCCCCATCGCCTTGAAGAACGTGCACGCCATCGCTCCGCCCACGATCAGGCGGTCGACTTTCGGCAGCAGTTGCTCGATGACGTCGATCTTGCCGGAGATCTTCGCGCCGCCCAACACGGCGACGAACGGGCGCTGAGGATTCTCTAATGCTCCACCCAGGTAGTCGAGCTCTTTCTGCATGAGGAGGCCGGCCACGGCCGGCTTGAGGCAATGCGCCACGCCTTCGGTCGACGCGTGCGCTCGGTGCGCCGATCCGAACGCGTCGTTCACGTAGAGATCGCCGAGCTCGGCTAGGCCCCGGGCAAGACGTTCCTCGTTCGTTTCCTCGCCGCCAAGAAAGCGCGTGTTCTCGAGGAGAATGACGTGCGCGTCTTGATCGTGGGTCGCCTTGATCGCTTCGTCGGTGTCCGTGCTTTCCACGAACATGATGTGCTGCTTCGGCATCAACTCACCGAGGCGACGCGCCACCGGGCCGAGCGAGTACTTGGGCTCGGGCTTGCCCTTTGGCCGGCCGAGGTGCGAGAGCAGCACCACGCGCGCGCCGCGATCGAGCAGCGTCTGGACCGTGGGCAGCGCGGCCCGAATACGCGTGTCGTCGGTGACGCGGCCGCCATCGATCGGCACGTTGAAATCCACGCGCACGAGCGCGCGCTTGCCGCGCACCTCGGCGTCGGTCAGGTCGCGAATCGTTCTCTTGTTCATGCGTCGGTCACGCGATCACAGCCGGGCGCCGACGTAGCGCAGAAGATCGACGCAGCGCGACGCATAGCCCCACTCGTTGTCGTACCAGCCCGAAACTTTGATCAGCAGCCCGTCGACGACGTTAGTGCTCTTTGCGTCGAGAATGCACGAGTGAGCGTTCCCGATGAAGTCCGACGACACCAGCTCTTCGTTCGTGTATTGGAGGATGCCGGCCATCGGCCCGTCCGCCGCGGCCTTGAACGCGGCGTTCACCTGGTCGACTGTCACCGCCTTGTCCACCACGACTGCGAGGTCCGTGAGCGACACGTCGGGCGTCGGCACGCGAAGCGAGATGCCGTCGATCTTTCCTTTGAGCTCCGGCATCACGAGCGATGTCGCCTTGGCGGCGCCGGTCGTCGTCGGAATGATCGACAGCGCTGCGGCGCGCGCACGGCGGAGATCCTTGTGCGGCAGATCGAGAATGTTCTGATCGTTCGTGTAGCTGTGAATCGTGACCATCGAGCCGCGCACGAAGCCGAAGTTGTCG
>DASVYG010000231.1:0-2596 GCA_036392315.1 Gemmatimonadaceae bacterium | reverse complement strand
CGTCTCGATGCGGTGGTCGGGGATACGCTGCGGTGGCGCGTGCTGAACGCGTCGAACCGGCTGCACCCGATGCATCTGCACGGCGCGTACTTTCGCGTCGACGGCAAAGGCGATGCATTCGACGACACGACGTACGCCCCGTCGGCGCGCCGGCTTGCGGTGACCGAAGATCTCGATCCGCAAGCTACGATGCTGTTGGCGTGGTCACCGGTGCGCCCGGGACGATGGGTGTTCCATTGTCACATTGCGTTTCACGTCATACCAACGGATGCGCGCCTCGTCCCGGCCGAGCATGGCGGGCACGATGAGACCTCCAGCAATCCACTCGAGCACATGGCGGGCCTGGTGCTCGGCATCGACGCCAGGCCGAAGCCCGGCGTGGCCGAGCCGAGTCGCGCCGGGCCGCGACGGCTCGATCTCTACGTGCAGGAGGGCGCAAAGCGCGGACGCTCCGCACGCGCGATGGCGTTCGTGCTGCAGCAGGGCGCAACGCCGCCCGCGCCGGACTCAGTGGTCATCCCGGGCACGGTCCTCGTGCTCACGCGCGACGAGCCGACCGATGTTCTCGTGCACAATCGGTTGAAAGAGCCGACGTCGATTCACTGGCACGGGCTCGAGCTCGAGAGCTATTCCGACGGCGTAGCGGGGTGGAGCGGTACCGCGATGAAAACGGCCCATTCGATACCGCCGGGGCAGACATTCCTTGCGCACCTCTCGATGCCGCGCGCGGGAACGTTCATCTACCACACGCATCTGCGCGACCTGACGCAGCTCGCGTCGGGTCTGTACGGCGGGATCGTCGTGCTCGATCCTGGGCAGCGGTTCGATCCGAGCACCGATCACGTGTTCGTCGTCGGCTGGGATGGAAAGGACAGCACGGTTCACTTGCTCGTGAACGGTGACTCGGTCTCATCACCCCCGCTCGAGATGCATGTCGGCGAGAGCCATCGGCTTCGCTTCATCAACATCGGCGCGGCGGCTCAGGCGCGTTTTACGCTGCGACGGGACACGACACTGACGACGTGGCGCGCGCTGGCCAAGGACGGAGCGGACTTGATTCGCGCGCAAGCGACCGTGCGACCGGCGAAGGTCGCCGTCGACGTCGGCGAGACGTACGACTTTGAGTTCACGCCGACGCAGGCGGGCGAGTATACTCTGTCGACGCCGGTCAGTCCGACAGGCGCGCGGTGGAGTCGCCGATTTATCGTTCGCTAATGTCGCTGGTTCGGCGGCCCGCGCCCGTCGCCCGGCGGTGGGCCGCCGCGACCGAATGGCGGCCGGCCCCCGCGGCCGCGTCCCTGGCCGCTACCGCGCCCTCGTAGCGCTCAACGAGCGTCGCGAATGCACGATCGTCGCCGGCTCGCGCCTTGGCGAGCAGCTCATCGTCCGGCGTGCGATCGGCCAGCGGTCAGTGATCGGTGTCGATGAATCCAGAGGCCTCCGTACCATAGACACCGAAATGACCGGAGGCATTCCCTCGTCCCGCGTCGGGCGACGAAGACTAGGGACGCACCTGCGTCTGCGTGAGTCGATACATCAGCAGCGCCGCGCGCTTGGTCAACGGGCCAAGCATGCGCAGATCGGCCGTCTCCTTCTCCGTGTGATCGTCGTGGCCTGAGAGCCCAATGCCGTCGATGATCATCGGAACCTTGCTCGCCACGAACGATACGTCCGCGGCACCGGCGCGTGATGGATCGACGGCCACGACGCCTCCAAAGCCCAAGTCGCGACTCGCCCGATCGTACATCGCGAGCAGACGACGATTGCCCTCCGTGGGCGCCATCGGCGGATAGCCATCGTCGAACTCGATTGTCGCCGACGTCTGCGGCAAGTGATGCGACACGATCTCCTGCATCGTTCGCTTGGCTTTGTCGTGCTGCGCCGGCGACAGCGTTCGTAGGTCGCCCGTCACCTCCATGTGCTCGGCGACGACATTTCGCTTGCCTGACGCGGAGCCGTCGGTGCCGGTGCTGTCAACCTTGAGCAGTGTGCCGCCCAGCGCCAGGCCCGGGTTGAACGTCAGGTATTGCTCGGTGGACAGGCGAGTGTAGAACTCGTGAAGGATGCGCGACGCCTCGTACACCGCGCCCGCGCCCACCTCTGGTTTAAAGATCTGTGACGAGTGCGCCGGGTGTCCGGTCGTGCGCAGGGTCCACGAGCCGGCGCTCCGGCGCGAGATGACGGCGGTCTTGGGATCGGCCGCGCCATCCTCGAAGCCGAGGGCCACCCGGGCGCCACCGGCCGCGTCCACGAGTGCACGCCGCGCCGCGTCGATCGGCGTTCCCGCTTCTTCCTCGTCGCCATCGTAGACGACGGTGACGTTCATCTTGTCGAGCAGGCCGGCGTCTCGAAGCGCGCGCAGGGCGTAGAGCAGAATGACGTCGCCGCCCTTCATGTCGATGATGCCCGGCCCGGTCGCGGTCGAATCGTTCAACCGCTGAAAGTGTTGAAACGGGCTCGTTGGCTCGAACACCGTGTCGAGATGTCCGATCAGTAGAATCTTCGGCCCCGGCCCTGCGTGCTCGGCGACGAGATGGCCGGCGCGATGGAACGCCGCGCCGTCGACCCAGTGCGTCTTGAAGCCGAGCGTGTCGAA
>DASVYG010000230.1:0-5859 GCA_036392315.1 Gemmatimonadaceae bacterium | reverse complement strand
GCGTCCTTGCCGCAATGGCACACTCAATGTCTTGAAGAAGCTCGGCGTGACAGCCATCGAGCGCGTGCGCGGGTAATCTTTGTCCTTGAGATACGTCTGGCCTTCGATGCTGAACGAGTTGCCGCCAAACCCTTGTCGCGCCGCCGGCAAACCGGAACTCAGCGCGGCGGACTGTACGCCCGGCAGCGTGGACACGCGCTCGACCACCTGGTCGAAGAAGCGCCACTCGGCGAGCGTGTCCGTATAGGCCGCCGGAAAACCGATTCGTGCGGTGAAGACGTTGGCAGTGGTGAAGCCCGGATCCATGTTCCGCATGTTCGCCAGGCTTTTGATCATGAGACCCGCGGCGACGAGCAGCCCGCACGACAGCGCGATCTCGAACATGACCAGCCCCTTGCTGATCCGTCCGATGCGGAAGCTCGACGCACCGCGCGATTCGTCCTTCAGGATCTCATTGATGTCGGCGCGCGACGACTGATAGGCCGGAATGGCGCCCGAGATCAGTGTCGTAACGAACGCGACGACGATCGTGAACATCAACACCTGCGGATGCAACCGGATGTCGATGAAGAAGGGAACCTGAGTGGTGGCGATCGCGCGATTGAAGGTCGAGATACCAAAATACGCGACGGCGATTCCGAACACGGTCGCCATGAGTGACAGGACGAGCGCTTCGGCCAGAAATTGCCGCACCACCGCCGAGCGCGATGCTCCGAGCGCCGTACGAATCCCAACCTCTTTGGTGCGATGCGCCGCGCGGTCGAGCAACAGATTCGCGACGTTCGCGCACGCGATCAGAAGGACGAAGAACACCGCGCCCAACATCGTGAACAACAACTGGCGCGGCTGCTTGCCGATGTAATTATCGACGAAGGGTTGCACATTGGCGGTAAACCCCTCGTTGCTCTCCTTATACTCGTCTCCGAGGCGCTTGGCGATCGTCGCCATGTCGACGCTCGCTCGGTCGAGCGAGACGCCCGGCTTCAGTTTGCCGAACACGCTCAGGAAAACTCCCTCGCCGCGCTTGCCCTCGAGGGGGTCGTTCTGGAGCGGAACCCAGATCTTGTCGTTGTTCGGAAACGCGAATCCATCGGGCATGACGCCGACGACGGAGTAAGGAACGCCGTTCACGCGAATCTGCTTGCCGATGATCTTGGGATCCGCCGAGTAGCGTTCGCGCCACATGGCGTACGAGAGGATCGCGACCTTTTCGCCGCTCGGGCTATCTTCGCCCGCGCGGAAATTCCGTCCGAGAAATGGATGAACGCCGACGATGTCGAACGTATTCGCGGTGACCCACGAGCCGTCGAAGCGCTCGGCTTTCTCGTCGCCGCTCACGTAGATCGTCCCCGAGGTGGACGCGCCCAAATCGATGAAGCTGCGCTGTTGCGCCCTGTAGTCCACGAAGTCTTGGATCGGAACAGCTTGCTGCTGGATGCCTCGCGTCGGATTGGAGCGACTGACGACGACGATCCGGTCGCCGTCGGGATATGGCAGGCCTTTCATCAGCGCGCCGTACACGATGCTGAACATCGTCGTCGTCAGCCCGATGCCGAGCGTCAGAGCGAGCGTGGCGATGATCGTCAGCCCGGGGCTCTTGACCAACGTCCGTATTCCGTAGCGCACATCGCGAATCAATGCCTGCATGCGGATCCCTTTCTCCGGTGGTGGCCCAGTGACCGGACTACGGGACTTCCCTGTCGTCGGTTTCAGGGACGCGTGCGCGTCGCGTTCACGTGCGCCTTCGGTAAATTGCCCGCCATGACGAACGCGCCGATTTGGGGAGCGGGAAGGTCCCTCGGCTTGCCGCAGCTGGACGGTGAGATCGAGACCGACGTCTGCGTCGTCGGCCTCGGCGGCTCCGGCCTGGCGTGCGTTGGCGCGCTCGTCGCGCAGGGACGTCGCGTGGTCGGCATCGACGCCACCACGGTTGCCGGCGGCGCGGCTGGGCGGAACGGCGGCTTTCTGCTCGGCGGCCTGGCGATGTTCCACCACGACGTCGTGGCCCGCCTCGGCCGCCGCGCCGCGGTCGCCATCTATGAGCAAACGCTAAAGCAGATCGACCGGATGGCGGGCGAGACGCCGCAGGCGATTCGCCGAACTGGAACCCTGCGCATCGCCAAGTCGGCGGAGGAGGAGGCGGATTGCGCGCACCAGCTCGAGGCAATGCGTGGAGACGGCTTGCCAGTCGAGCCGTACGCCGGGCCCGAAGGGACGGGTCTCCTGTTTCCGGCGGACGCGGCATACGACCCTGCGGCGCGCTGTCATACACTTGCGAGTGAGGCGCTCGCGTCCGGCGCGCGGTTGTTCGAACGGACACCGGCGCTGTCGATCGACGACGGCCGAGTCGCGACGCCGAATGGCTGCATCAGTGCGCGACACGTCGTCGTCGCGGTGGACGGCGGGTTGGCGTCGATCTTTCCTGAGCTCTCGGGGCGCGTTCGGAGCGCGCGTCTCCAGATGCTCGCGACCGCTCCGGCACTCGACGTCGATTTTCCGCGGCCGACCTACGCACGGTGGGGGCTGGACTACTGGCAGCAGCTCGCGGACCGTCGAGTCGTGCTCGGTGGATGTCGCGACGTCGGTGGCGACGAGGAGTGGACGACCGACGACCGCCCGACCGAGATCGTGCAAAATGCGCTCACCGCGCTGCTGCGACGTGAGCTCGATGTCCGCGCGGAGATCACGCATCGTTGGGCGGCAACCGTGGGATACACCCACAGCGGGTTGCCAATTCTCGAACGGGTACGGCCGCATGTGTGGGCGGTCGGCGCGTATTCGGGTACCGGAAACGTGATCGGCGCGCTCTGTGGGCGCGCCGTGGCGGAGATCATCGTGCGCGGCAGCTCGGACGTGGCCGATTTGCTCCGCGCGTGAACTCTGCTAGAGATCCGTACTCAGACGGTCGATTCGCCGTCGCTCCGACCTCCGACGCTCGGCGGCCAATGCACTCGACGGAGGAACACTTTCGTCTGCGAGCACCGGCCGATCGTGCGTGACCTCGCGATCCGAGCGAGGATAGCGCACGGTCCCAATGTCGCTCGCTTGGCGATCCGCCACGATCGCATCCCCGGTGCGGGCGAGATCCGACTCCGGCAAATCCGCCGAGTCCATGAGCACGAGTCGGCGCGCGCGGTCGATCTGGACGACGCGGATCGGCACGAAGGTGTGGCGATCGGTGCCCGGAAGATCGACGTCGACGAGGACGACTTCAGCCGCCTTCGGGTCGATCATGAGGTCGTGCACCGAGCCGAGTTGTCGGCCGCTGACGGTGCAAACGTCCCACCCGCGAATGTCGGGTTCGCCGTCGGACACCTTCCACGAACCGAGCGTGCTCAGCGCGACGAGTGATTCGCGTTCGCGCGCGTACGGACCAACGCCCGCGGCGTCACGTCCATGTCGATCGTCGAGTTCCATGAGGCATCCTCTCTCACCGCGCGGTCGCGAAACCCGGCCTCAGGTCGCGCCGTTACGGTAATACATGAAGTAGTAGACCAGACCGCCGGCGATGATCAGCGCCAGCACGATCCAGAGCCAGACCATGCCGCGGCGCCGTGGCTCAACGCGAATTTCCGCCATGCATATCTCCGCCGTGTGGACCCCGGGGTTGTGACCGGGTGTACCGCCACCAGTCTGCAAGCTGGACGCCAAACGATTTTCAAAGCCGTTTCCGACGCGATCTCCCGCCGGGAAATCGCCGGACCGCCGACGGTCGGGGAATTCCGTGCTAGACAGCCGCCGGTAGTCGTGAGAGGTTACATGAGGAGGTCCTCCGGAATGCTCCGACGTGTCGTGCTCGCCACTGTGTTGGTGGCCGCTCCCGCTTCCTCTCAGATCGCGTCGCCTCAGATCGTATCGCCGGACTCAGCGGGCCGTTGGGTCGACTCCGTGTTGGCCCCGTTCGCCTCCACTGAGTCGCCGGGGTGCGCCGTCGGCGTCACGCGAGCGGGAGACCTCGTGTTCGCCAAGGGCTACGGCATGGCCGACCTGGAGCACGACAGGCCGATCACGCCGGACACGCGGTTCTACATCGCGTCGGTATCGAAGCAGTTCACGGCAATGAGCATCGTGCTCCTCGCGCTCGACGGCCGGCTCTCGCTCGACGATTCGATTCAGAAGTGGGTCCCGGAGGTTCCGTCGTTCGGGGCGGTGATCACTCTTCGCGAGCTGCTGAACCATACCAGCGGGTTGCGTGACTATTACACCCTACTTGCCGTCTCCGGCTGGCCCACCGACGGCCAATTGACGGAGAAACAGTTTCTCACGCTCGTTGGGCGTCAGAAAAATCTCAACTTCGCGCCGGGAGACGAGTTCCTCTATAGCAACACGGGCTACGCGTTGCTGTCGATCGTGGTGCGTCGAGCGTCGGGCCAATCACTGCGGACGTTCGCCGCCGAGCGCATCTTCAAGCCGCTCGGCATGACGCACACCGAATTTCGTGACGACCACACAGCGCTCATTCCGCAGCGCGCGCTCGGCTACGAGCCGAGCGGTTCGACCTATCGCATCAGTCAGCCGGAGACGGACGTGGTCGGCGACGGCGGTGTCTACTCGACGGTTGCGGATCTCGCCAAGTGGGATGCGAACTTCCGCACCGGTCGCGTGGGCGGACAGCGGGCGATCGCCATGCTTCAGGAGCCGGGTCGGCTCAACGACGGCCAACCCATTCCGTACGCGCTCGCCATGGCCATCGGTCAATTCCACGGCCTCAAGACGTACTCGCATAGCGGAGCGTACGGCGGCTACCGGAGCACGCTGCTTCGCTTCCCCCAGCGGGACATGTCGGTCATCACGCTGTGCAACACGTCGAGCGCGTCATCGATGTTGGCTGAGCAGGTCGGTACCATCATGCTCGGCCTCGCGGCGCAACAGACCAGCGCAACGACGCTCGATCTCTCGTCGAGCCCATGGATGGCGGGGTCGCCGCACCAGCCCACCGATTCCAGCGAATCACGCCGGCGAAACGATCAGCTCGCGCAACTTTCCGGGAGCTATTACAGCGACGAGCTCGATCTTCCCGTGACGCTCACCCCGCGCGACGGATATCTCGTGCTGCGGCGACCGCATGCCGACGAGATCCATTTCGTGGCGCTCTCGAGCGATCTTTACACGAACAGCGACAAGATGCTGCTGCGCGTGGTGCGCGACGACCACGGTGCGATCAGCGGATTCACGCTGACCATCAGCCGCGTGCGCGATTTGGAATTCACCCGCCGCGACGCTGATCGCGGCCTGCACGGACCGTAAAGCTCACACGATCACTCGGGCCGACGCTTGGTCCGCTTGGTCGGAGTCGCGGCGAGCGGATCTTCTGGCCAGTCGTGCTTGGGGTACCGGCCGCGCAAATCTTTCCGCACGTCGAAATAGCTCGTGCGCCAAAAGCCGGCGAGGTCTCGCGTGACCTGCACCGGACGATGCGCCGGCGACAAGAGGTGCATCGTGATGGGCGCCCGGCCCCCGGCGAGCCGCGGCGATTCGGTCATCCCGAACACTTCTTGAATTCGCACCGCCAACACGGGCGCTTGCGGATCGCTGTAGTCCACGGGAATGCGCGACCCACTCGGCACCTCGATGTGCGTCGGGGCCAACTCGTCGAGCGCGCGTCGCTGTCTCCAATCGAGCAAAGAGGCGAGCGCGTCGCTCAGGTCGATTCGATCGAGGTCGCTCAGTCGGCGCACGCCGTCGAGCCGCGCGCCGAGCCATTCATCCAGCCGCGCATCGAGTGCGGCATCGGAGACGTCGGGCCATCCGTCATCGTGCAGTGCGACGAACGAGATGCGCTGGCGCAGACGGCGCGCGGCGTCCGACCAGGGAAGGGACGCGATGCCGCGTCGCCTCAGCGCGCCGATCAAGGCTCGG
>DASVYG010000229.1:0-1679 GCA_036392315.1 Gemmatimonadaceae bacterium | reverse complement strand
CGGAATCGCGACCGGTGAGGCAACGTTTCAGACCGAAGCGCCGGCGTGGGATGCGTGGGATGCCGGGCATCTGAAGACATGCCGTCTCGTCGCGCGCGACGACGAGGGCAAGGTCGTGGGTTGGGCTGCGCTGGGACCCGTTTCCTCGCGTCCCGCGTACGCGGGAGTCGCCGAAGTGAGCGTGTACATCGCGGCCGGTGCGCGCGGGCGTGGTCTTGGGCGGCAGCTGCTCACTGCGTTGATCGACGCATCGGAGCGCGATGGACGGTGGTCGTTACAGGCCTCGATTTTTCCCGAAAACGAGGCGAGCGTTCGTCTCCACCAACGTTGTGGCTTTCGCGTCGTTGGCCGCCGCGAGCGAATCGCCTGTCATCATGGACGCTGGCGAGACACGCTGTGGCTGGAACGCCGGAGCGCCGTGGTCGGCGTCGCGGCGGAATAGGAACGTGGCCGCGTTACTATATTCGAGTCTCTGCAATTCGAACCTCGCACGGAGCTGAGCACCATGGCACCACAAGGAGACTGGCGACGCATCGTCGCCTCGGCGCTGGATTGGGAGCAGGCACACGCAACACTCGACTCGGCCATCAGGGATTTGCCCGCCGAGCTGCGCGGCAAGCGCCCGAACAACTTTCCGCACTCCGCGTGGGAACTGCTCGATCACATTCGACGCACGCAGGCCGATTTGTTGGAGTTCTGCCGCAACCCGAAGTACCAAGAGTTGAAGTGGCCCGACGACTACTGGCCGTCGAGCCCTGCGCCGGCCAACGACGCCGCGTGGAAACAGACCGTCGATGCGATCCATCGCGACACGGCAGCACTCGCCGCCTTCACGATGGAAGACGGTCGCGATCTCACCGCCAAGATCCCGCACGGCACGGGACAGACATATCTCCGCACTGTCCTCGTTGCCGTGGATCATACGTCATATCATGTCGGACAGATCATCGCGGTTCGACGACTGCTCGGCGCGTGGTCACCGACTTGAGTTTTCCCGCAGCCGTTCGTCGCGCGGCATTCTAACGATCTCCAACATCGAGGCATTCCATGGCTCAACAGACGACTCCGACGCCGTCGTATTCCGCGGCGAGCACCAAGACGCCCAAGGCGCGATTCCTCGACGCGTTCGAGCGCGAGCTGGCCACGACACACAAGGTTTTGCGTGCGCTGCCCGCCGACAAATCCGGATTCCGTCCACACGAACGCTCGAACACGGCGTTCGCGCTCGCCTGGACGTTCGTCGTCGAAGGCAGGCTTCTGCTGAAAGGCCTTAAGCACGAAGAGGTTCTCGGCGGAGGGTTCGGCAAACCACCCGAGTCGTGGGAGGGTGTGTTGGCCGAGTTCGATAAAACGCGCGACGACGTGCTGTCGCATCTGCGCGACGGGACCAATCCCAATCTCGAGGGCTCCGTCACGTTCTTCACCGGCCCCAAGCAGATGGGGAAATACTCGCTCGACGATTTCGCGTGGTTCATGCTCCACGACCACATCCATCATCGTGGACAGTTGTCGGTCTACGTCCGCATGGCAGGGGGAAAAGTGCCGTCGATCTACGGACCATCGGCCGACGAACCATGGAATTGAGACACCGGCCCCGATTCATGCGGGTTCGGCTTCGGCGCCAGACGCTCTTGCTCCTGGCGCTCGTCGTTCCACGGATCGCCGCCTCGCAGACTCCT
>DASVYG010000228.1:0-2531 GCA_036392315.1 Gemmatimonadaceae bacterium | reverse complement strand
ACGCGCAGCGTCGTCGCAGACGGGCGCGTGTTGCCGAAGCGAGGGTTCACCTCGTAGCGAAATTGGCGCGCGGTGGAATCGAAGCCGCGTACGTAGTAGAGCACGCGGTCGGGGAACGACGGCGTGCCCCAACCCTTGAGGTTGTTCCCGTGCATCAACTGGTCGAGCCCACCCAGCGGGTTGCTGACGTAGAGTGAGATCTGAGGATTGTGGCTCCGGAACGGTAGTCTGCGATTGAGCTGATAACCCGGCGAGAGGGCCATATTGAAGGAGGCCGTCCATGGCCCCTCGCAGCTGTTCTTCGCCGCCGCCTTGTTGAGTTGATCGGAGAGGCAATCGCGCGAACGCGACGACGTCGTGGCGAGAAGAGACCGGAGACCCGCCGCCAGCGCGGGGTCGGTGGTGAGCGCGGGATCAGCGACGAACGCGCGGTCATTCGCGAGGCCGTCGCCGTTTACGTCGCTGCCGACCATCGGAGTAAATGGAAGACCTGAGGTGGCCTTGCCGAACAGCGACACGCCGAACAATGGATGCGAGAAGCCGGCCGACATCGTGATCTCATGACGCGGCGCGTAATCGGCGCGCGCCCAGTCGATACGAGACGGATCGCCGAACGTCGTGCCATCGAAGCCGCGGCTCTGCATGTGCGCGTCCGTGAACGTGTACGTCGCATCGAGGTTCCAGCGGCCCACGAACAGCACGTTGGGACGGAGACGCAGGCTCGCTTGACGCGCCCAGCCGCGCAGGTCCGACAAACGCGACAGCACCTGGCCGTACTGCTGCGTCGTGCGCGCCGCCGCCGGCGCAATCACGCCTGACGCCGGCACGATGCTCGATGCCGGCACGAACACCGGGCGGTCACCCTCGTTGGCCAGCGTGAACCGCGACGCGTGCGCGAAATTCAAGTCGGTGCTGCTCGGCTGATTGAGATGGACGGCGTACGTCACGTCCACCACATACATGACCGACTTCACGGCCGAGGCCCACCCGAGATTGCCGCGCCATGACCGCGCGGGCTGATAATGGCGATCGAACAGCAACACGTTCGGCGCGGCGTCGGTGAGCCCGGCCGTGGCGGAGCCGCCGGCACACTGCGATGGAATGCTCGACTCGCTCGCGGAAAAAGATTGCCAGTTGGGCGAGGGAACCGCGTCGCCGAAACACGAGAGCTGCGTCGCGCCGCCCGGGAGTCCCGTGGCGACGCTCGCTTCGGACAGGAGCGTCGGATCGACGTTCTGGCGGAACTCACCGATGCCGCCGCGAATGACGCCGCGTGGCACCGTGTAGAAGATGCCGGTGGGATTGACCGAGACTCCGTTGACTGGTCGCGCCGACGTGTAGTACCAGTTGAAGCCGACGCGCGGGCTCACGTGCCAGGTGTTCGGCGCGTGATTGGTCGCGGCGCCGAACAGACGCTCGATCTCGGGGTTGGCGGCCGGCGTGCTCGTGAACGCATTCGTCTCGAGCCGCGCGCCATAGATCATCGAAAGGTGCGTCGACTTGATCCAATTGTCCGCCAGAGACAACGCGCCGCTCCATTCTCCGCCCGTGCGCGTGGGTGACGACAGTGTGCGCGTGAAGCTCGCCGGGCGATTCGCCTGGAGATCGGCGAGCGAGTTGTAGCTGTACGTACCGAGCCGGTTGAAGGCATTGTCGATCGAGTACTGATCGAGACGCGAGTCGGCGTACAGCTTGCCGCGATGCGCGGCGATCCCTCTCCAGAAAAAGTACGTCTCGTTCGTCGTTTCCCACGTCGCCACCGTCCGCTCGGCGTCGAGGGCCGAGTTGCCGGCGAAGGCGAGCGATGCGACGCCGCCGCGCGCGTCATCGAGGGCCGAGGACACGAGCACCCGCCCGTCGGGAAGCGTCACATATGGCGAGGTCGTGACATGCCGAACGCTCACGCCAGTTTTGACGTCGTTGAGCTGATCCTTCTTCGCGCCAAAGTACGCCGAGTAGTCGGCCTGCACGCCGGCCGCGAGGTCCGTCGTCTCGCCGCCATGCGCAGGCGTTGCCGTGGGCGAGAAGTTGAGCGCACCGGTGTGGGTGCGGTTGGCGAAGCCCGTGATGCCCCACGTGGTGTTTTGGGGCGTGAATGTGTTGTAGTCGAACAGCGGCCGATCCAGACGTCCCATGAAGTTGACGACGTCGGTGGCGCGTGTGTCGGGCACGCCACGCGCGCTCGACGGAATACCGAGCGCGTCGAGGGCGGAGAGCAGCCGCGAGACGGAGTCCGCCGCGACGCCGGCGTGCGACAACACGCTGGAATCGGCCGCGAGCAACGACGTCACGTCGGACATCTGCCGTTTGAGCTCGAGCCCCGTGTTGTACACCCAACGGTCCATGTTCGTCGCGCCGGCGGTCCCGAGATTCAGATCGAGTGCGGTGTACTGTTGGCCGGCTCGCGCTGCGATCGGATCGGACGCCTGGAGCACCGGAGAATCGAACGTGAGATACGCGCGGCGGCTGACGTTGATGTCACCCGGCGAGAGCGTCACCTGCGTTTGCGCACCACTGAAGCCGCCGCGCGA
>DASVYG010000227.1:0-3271 GCA_036392315.1 Gemmatimonadaceae bacterium | reverse complement strand
GCAACTCGTCCCAGAGGCGCCCGCACGATCCTCCGCGATGTTCCTCGGACACATCCATGGTACAATCCACGTGCGTGTTCGCAGTGGAACCTTGCGGCGCAGCCTTCGGATCCCAGGCCAGTCCCGCGCCCTCGACCACGGCGCGCCGCAGCGCACATCTGATGGAATATGTGGTACCCGCGCGCCGGCAGTCGCCCTTGTCGGCCCGGTTCCACTTGTCCGGCGACGAGAGAATCGCTTCCGCGCGCTTCACGAGTCCCACGTCGAACAGCCCAACGGCCTCTTTCGTCGTCGGCGCCGGCGCGGGCAGCTCGGAATTGGATCTCTGAGCGTGGGCAGGAGAGCCGTGCGCGAAGAGGCTCGCCAAGATGATCACGCGCGTGCACAGGCGCATCACGACTTTGCTCCGTTGTGGCTCGAGTAAGATGATAGACACCGCCCGCGATGAAGCCGTTCGCCGGGCGAGTCGACATTCGCGCCGTTCGGTGTGATGAGCAGGGGCGGCGCATGGATGCTCCGGAGGGTGGGTAACCGAGGCGAAGAATCTGGCTCAGGTGGGTTCCGGATGCGAGTTGCTCGAGAGATTAGCTAGACGTGTGCTGGCGTCACAGCGCTGCAGTGTCGAATTTTCGAGCATCGCCGGGCCGATGCAGATGGCCTTGGGCAGCGTCTCGTATCCAACGGACATCCAATGATTTCCCGCTCCTTCAATCATCTACTCCTCGCGCCGCTCGGCGCGCTCGCGTTCGCTGCTGCCGCGGCGTCCGCCCAGACTACCCCCGCTGACCTCGTACTCCGCAACGGGAAGGTCGTGACGATGGACGCGAAGAATCCGCTAGGCCAAGCGATCGCGATCACCGGCGACAAGATCACCGCCGTCGGCTCGAACGCGGCCATCGCGCGCTACGTCGGACCGAAGACGAAAGTCATCGACCTCGAGGGACACCTCGCGATTCCCGGCTTCAACGAATCGCACGGACACTTCACGGGGCTGGGTTCGTCGCTTACGCAGCTCAAGCTGATGGGCGTCCCGTCATGGCAGGACATCGCGACGATGGTCGAGAACGCGGCGAAGACGGCCAAGCCCAACGCGTGGATCCAGGGACGCGGCTGGCATCAAGAGAAGTGGAATCGCTCGCCGGGACGTGTGGTCAAAGGCTTCCAGACGAATGATCTCATCAATCAGGCCGCACCGAACAACCCGGTCGTGTTGGGTCACGCGAGCGGTCACGCGCTCATCGCCAACGCCAAAGCGCTCGAGCTTGCCGGCATCGGCCCGGAGACGCCGAATCCGCCCGGTGGCGAGATCATCAAAGATGAAACTGGAAAGCCGACCGGTGTGCTCGTGGACGGCGCGCAGGGCCTCGTGCGGCGCGCCCTCGCCAAGTTTCTCGCGCAGCGCTCACCGGAGGAAGCCAAAGCCGACTTTCGTAACGAGGTCCATTTCGCGGTGCAGAATGCGCTCGAGAACGGCGTGACGACGTTCCAAGACATGGGCGAGTCGTTGGCCACGGTCGACGGCATCAAGCAAATCGTCGACGAAGGCGACATGCCGCTTCGATTGTACATCCTCGTAAGCCAAGGCGAGGTGCGGCCCGACAACGTCGACGCGCTCGTTGCACATCGTATGATCGACTATGGCAACGGCCACCTCACCGTGCGTGCCATCGGCGAGATCACGGCCGACGGCGCCCTCGGCTCGCGCAGCGCGTGGACGCTCAAACCGTATGACGACGATCCAACGAATACGGGCCTCAACGTCACCAAGATGTCGCGCATCAAGGACATCGCCGAGTTTGGGATTACGCATGGTTTTCAGATCTCGGTACATGCCATTGGCGACCGCGCGAATCGCGAGACGCTCGACACGTATGAACAAGTCTTCAATGAGCACCACGTAAAGAGCGACACTCTGCGTTGGCGGATCGAGCACGCGCAGCACCTGAGCCCGAGCGACATCCCGCGCTTCGGCAAGATGGGGGTAGTGGCGAGCATGCAGTCGATTCATGAGTGCTCGGACGCACCGTACGTGCTGCCGCGACTCGGATTCCAGCGCGCCAAGGAAGGCGCGTACGTCTGGCAATCGCTTTGGAAGACGGGCGCCGTAGTGACGAACGGAACGGACGTGCCGGTCGAGGACATCAGTCCAATCGCGTCGTTCTGGTGCGCTGTCACGCGCGACAAGGTGGGCACGGATTCCGCCTTCTTCCCCGAGCAGAAGCTGAGCCGCCAACAAGCGCTTCAGACGTACACCACCAACGGCGCGTTCGTCGCATTCCAGGAGCACGAGAGCGGGTCACTCGCGCCAGGGAAGTGGGCGGACATCGCGGTCCTCTCGCGCGACATCATGACGACGCCGCCCGATTCGATTCTCGGGACCAAGGTGCTGTACACGATCGTCGGCGGAAAGGTGGTCTACACCGGCCCGCACGCACCGCCGCAGACATCACGGTGATCGCGCAACGCGTGCGGCTGGGCGACCTCGCGTGACTGGCCCTATGTCCAAACGTCGATCTTTCGCCCGTCGCTATCGCGAAAGGACCCGGTAAGGATCAGGATCAGGTCGATCAGCCACCAAATCCCGAGTCCGCCAATCGTGAAGAGCTGAAGGAAGCCGGTGCCGATTTTGCCGACATAGAACCGATGCGCGCCGAAGACGCCGAGGAAGAAGCAGAGGAGGGCGGCGGGGAGGACGCGCTTTTCGGATTGGAACGTCGCGCTGGAGGTCTGCACTCCGCCGCCGTCCTGCATGGCGCCGCAGTTGATGCACATCACGGACTTGGGGTCCATCGGGCGACCGCAGGCGCGGCAGAACGCGGTTGATCCACCTGAAACCGGGACGGACATGCGAGGCCTTTGACAGGGTGGCGCGCTGACGGGGTTGATGCCCGGAAAGTGCGGCTTGACTGCGCGGGCGTCCAGTCCGCGTCCGATCCCCGTTAGCACGCCTCGTTCCTGCCCGACGCTCAGATCTACTGCCGCAACACCTCGACAACCGTCGCGCTCACCGGAAGGTAGAAATCCGGACCGGTGTGGCGCACGATCGCTTCCATCGAGGGGTGGATTCTCGGCGTTCCGTGAGTCCGATTGCGTCATCATCTCCACCGGTCGAGACGCCGTGGATTAGGGCGGCGAGTCGGCCACGTCGAATAACGCGCTGACGTCGATCTCCAGCGCGGGAACATCGAGCGTCGGACGCCACGACAAGCGATCGTCAACCAGCACGGCTCGCGCATCATCCGGCCGCCACACCTCGATCGCCTCGGACTCA
>DASVYG010000226.1:0-29129 GCA_036392315.1 Gemmatimonadaceae bacterium | reverse complement strand
TTGGGGCCCTTCCTGCGCTTGCCGAGTCGCGGCGACGCGTACGTCCCGCTCGCGCTGAACGCAAGAGAGCGCACGACTCCAGGCGAGCATGACTACGGCGTCATCGCGCTGCTCAAGCCCGGCGCAACGCCTGCGACGTTGAGCACGCAGCTCGACGCCATCAGCGCCGCGAACGCTGTCGCCCTTCGCGACAACCCGCCGTCGCGCACGGCGATCACGACGCTGCAAACGCAAGTTGTAGGCAGCGCCGGTCGTCCGTTGCTGCTTCTGCTCGCGGCTGTCGCGGCGATGTTGCTCATCATGTGCGTGAATCTCGCGACGCTCTTCCTCGCGCGGAGTGCGGCGCGCCGCCGAGAATCGGCCGTGCGTGTCGCACTCGGTGCCGGGCAAGGACGTTTGATGCGACAGGCACTCGCCGAGACCGTCACCGTGTCGCTGATCGGCGGCTTGGCAGGCATCGTGCTGTCGCGTTGGGGCGTGAGCGCGCTCGTCGCGCTGGCCCCGGCGGATTTGCCGCGCATCGACGAAGTGCACGTCGACGCCCGCGTGTTGGCCGTTGGACTCATCGTGTCGATTCTGGCCGGCTTGTCGTTCGGATTCGTGCCCGCTCTGCGCTTCGGCCGAACAACGCCGGGCGACGTGTTGAAGGAAAGCAGCCGAGGGGCGACCGAGAGCCGGCAAGGCGCACGGGCGCGGTCGTGGCTCATCGCATCGCAAGTCGGATTGAGCGCGGTGCTGCTCGTGGTGGCGGGTCTCTTTCTCAAGAGTTTCGTCCGCGTGCTGCACGCGGATCGCGGATTCAGCGCCGAACGCGTGCTCGCGCTCGACGTCACGCTCCCGCGCGGCGCGTACCCCACGATCGCGCAACGCAATCAGTATTACAGTGAGGTCATGCAACGCGTATCGACACTCCCCGGTGTCACCGCGGCGGCGCTAACGAGCGCGCTTCCGCTCGAGGGCGAGGGATGGATCGATGGCTTGGCGCCCGAGTCTGGCGCGAATGGCGGGTGGGGTATAGAGGTTGACGCGAACTTCCGGTTCATCAGCCCGAACTTCTTCGACGTGCTTGGCGTGACACTCAGAAAGGGACGAACGTTCCTCGACAGCGATCGCGGCCAGCACGTCGTCATTTTGTCGGAGAACGCGGCTCGCCAACTCTGGCCGAACGAGAATGCGATCGGTAAGTACGTTCACGCCGGCAACGACTCGTTGTCGATTGTCGTCGGGGTCGCCGCCGATGTGCGGACGACGGGCATCGAGCACGACGCCAGTCTGACCGTGTATCACCCGTATTGGTATCGCGGCTACGCGCCGACGTTGTTGGTCCGAACGAACGGCGATCCGGCTGCGCTCACGACGTCGGTGCGGACAGCGCTGCGGCAATTCGCACCATCGGTTCCGATCTCGCACATACGAACGATCGACCAAGTCGTGTCCACGGTCGTCGCGCAACGACGCTTCGAGCTGGTGTTGATTGGATTGTTCGCCGTCACGGCACTGGTGACGGCGAGCATCGGCATCTACGGCATCATTTCGCACTCGCTCAGCCGTCGCGCCAACGAGATTGGGATCCGCATCGCATTGGGCGCGCGCGCCGTCGACGTTCACGCGCTGGTGCTCCGCGAGGTGCTCGTATCCGTCGGGCTCGGACTCGTCGCGGGTATGCTCGTCTCGCGCGCGTTGGCGAGCATGGTAGCCGGTCTTCTGTTCGAGGTGCGTCCGACCGATGCCGGCACGCTCGCGGCTGTCGCGCTCGTCCTCGCGGTCGTCGCGGCCGTGGCGTGCTGGATTCCAACGCGGCGCGCGACTCGGATCGATCCGGTCGACGCGCTACGAGCCGGATGACTGGGCCGAGTTCATTTCGTTCACGCCGTCGGGGAAGAACACCAAGACCGGCCGAACCTCGTAGGCACCGCCGGGGTTCGCGCGGCCCAGCTCGCGCGCAATGTCCATGGCCTCGTCGTCGGACTCGCAATCGATAACGTAGAAGCCGAGTATCTGCTCCTTGGTCTCGGCGTACGGTCCGTCAGTCACGAAATGGGGCTCGCGATCCTTCCATAGGGTCCGTGCGGTCTTCGTCGGACGGAGTCGAGCCACCGGGCCAAGCTTGCCGTTCCTCGCGAGCTTGTCCTGCACCACGGCCAGCCTGGCCATGACGGCGTCGTCTTCTTCCTGGCTCCAGGTGCCGATGGTCTCTTCAGAGTTGTAGCAAAGAATGGTGTAAAGCATCGCTCGTTGGCGGAGGCTGGTGGATGCGAGTGCGGCGCACCTGTCGAAATCCGTACCCGTCTCTAAGATCTGCCGCGACGTGTGCGGGCACAACTCGCCGCTTTCAGTGCGGTCGAGCACGCTGCTCCCCGCGAAGCGTACGCGCAATGCCGATGCTGGTGCCGTTTATGCGACGCTGATTTCGGCGAACTCGCAGCTTTCGGAGACGCCAATGCCCACCTACGACGACGATCAGCTCGAGCGAACGATCTCGATTCCCGCGGGGAAGGTTACGCTCGAAGGAACGTTGGACGTGCCCGTGGCGAGCACCGGCGTCGTTCTGTTCGCGCACGGAAGCGGCAGCAGTCGGTACAGCCCGCGGAACCGATTCGTGGCGGGTGTGCTTCGAGATGCCGGGCTCGGAACGCTGCTGTTGGATCTATTGTCGCCCGGCGAAGAGGCGGTGGACGACATCACGCGTCATCATCGATTCGATATTCGAATGTTGGCCGATCGTCTTGTGATCGCCATCGACTGGCTCGCCGAGCACACGGACACGCACGATCTGCCTATAGGTCTATTCGGCGCGAGTACCGGGGGCGGCGCCGCACTTGTTGCCGCGGCCGAGCGCCCGTCGCGCGTGCTCGCGGTGGTATCTCGCGGCGGGCGACCCGATCTGGCGGCGGAATCGCTGCCGAACGTCAAGGCACCGACGTTATTGATCGTCGGTGAGCGCGACCACGTCGTGATCACGCTCAATGAGCGCGCTCGAGCCGCCATGCATACCGACGTCGAGCTCGAGATCGTGGCCGGCGCGACACACCTGTTCGAAGAGCGCGGAGCGCTCGAGCGAGTCGCCGAGTTGGCGCGAGACTTTTTTCTGCTGCACCTGCGGTCAGCCGCCCACCAGCATTCGCGAATCGATCGACTCGGCTAGCCCGACTCGCCCATGCGGCGCGATTCTTTCAATCGCGTCGGCCCGTGCGAAGCACGCTCTTCGGTGGCCTGGCCGTGGCCTTCAGCGCCACGTCGGCCACCGCGCAATCGGTCATCCCGCTCGCGCCACAAGCAGCCGAGCCCGTTTTTTCCATGGGCCAGCCGCCTCTGTGGCGTCCCTATGCGTCTGGGTTCGGCATCGCCAGAACAGGGGCTTCCGCGGGTTTCGGAGCGACGCTTGGTGTTGAGCGCGCGATTCTCAACCCCGTTACAGGGTTGTTCGACGTTGCCACGGAGCTTGTCGCGGCACGACAGGCAGGGAGCGGCGACGCGAACGTTCGCCTATTCGCAAGGTCACCGGGGTTGGGGTTCGGCGTCGGCGCCGACTGGAGCGTGAACCACGGCGGCGTGGACGCCGTGCTGTCGTTTCAAACGGCGATTCGCCGGGGCGGCCTGCTTGGAGGCGGCTCGATGCTCCGAGTCGATTGGTTGCCGGCCCGCCATCAGACACTCGACCTTGGGATTCAGGTTCCGCTCCTGCAGCCGTTCGCCGGCCGCACTCGTCCCAGACGAACGAGCGTCGAGTTGCCGTCGCCGAATTCGCGGCCGCCTGCCGCGTCGGCAATGGTTCTCACCGACTCGATCGACCGCGTTCTGTCAGAGTTGGCCGAGGCGACGAAGCTCATTCGAGCGTTCACCAATCTGTATTCGGAAGACAATGAGCGTACGCTCATCGCGGCTGCCGGTCAACCGTACGGTGGCTCATACGAGGCGGCGACGAACGCGTATCGTCAGGAACTGTCGCACGCGTTCGGCCTCGCGGCGGGCAGCTCCGCGCACGGCGAAGCGATCGCGGCGCGGGCACGCGCGGGCATGCTCGATGACGTCATCCTCCCCTACGATGCGCTCTTTGGCCAAGTCAAAGACGATAGCGGCATCGACGGCATGCTCGGCGTCGCTCGCGATCATTTCGCCCGGTGGCTGACTGATTCATCCGGTACCGAGCTCGACTCACGCACGCGCGTGCTCGCCGTGCACGAGCGCTGGCTCGGAATGATCAACGAGGTGTGTCGCAACCTGCTAGTCCAGTGGAAGGACTCGCGTCTCGTCTGGCTGCCACCACAGCTTGCGCTCGCGCCGGAACAGTACGATGAGCAGGCGGAAGTCGACGCCCTCATCGGTCGCGTGACGGGACGCGAGTTCACCGATCGTAACTCGCTCGCCTACATGCGCACAGTCGACCTGCCGCTCGAGATCGGACGCTCGATCGCGGCCGCGCGCAAGTATCACGTGCTGTGGACGCACGATTTCACTGGACGGCGCCCGTCGGGCGAGCTGGACGAAACGTCATACACGATGGTGGCGGACGCCTACTTGCCCGCGCTCACCGCCGCCGTGCAGCGCTACGACAGCACGGGTGTCTTCCCGCAGTTTGTGATTCTCCTCGACGCTTTCTACTACCACGGGCGCGATGGCCGCCTCTGGATGGATATCCTGGAAAATCCGCTCGGCGCCACTATCCGACTGCGCGCCAGCGAGACGACGGAGGCGGAACATCTTCGGCAACGGTTGGCCGCGTTGCGCGGCGAGGTATCACGCTCGGCGCGACTCCAACGCGAAGCAGCGGTGCGCGGCGGCGACGCATGGCTCGCGCGCGTCGTGAGGGTGCACGTCAATGTCACGTCGCCAAGCGACTTCTCATTCCGCAGCAGCCGCATCATCCCGCCCTTCCCATTCGTCTCGGACAATCTCATTCGCGATCACAGAAAGCTCGTCCTGTACGACTACACCGAGACGGATCCGTACGACGGCGCGCTGCTCGTGACGGGCATTGGAATAGGCGAGCACTATGCCAGCGCTACCTGGGAGGATCGCGGTTATCGCGTTCGCGGTCCGGCGGCCCTCGAGGCGCGTGCTGCGCTGCGCCGAATGCTCGTCGCAAACGGAATCCGCGAAGATCAAATTCCCGCGCCGCTGCGCGCAACGAAGGGAGCACCGGTTGCGCAAACCGAATCGCGAGAATTCGTGGCGCGTGCCCTCGAGCTTCACAACGAACCTGGCTTCGGCCCAAAGCGATCGTCGGTCGCACGGGCGATGCTCTACAGTCTTGCGCCACCCGGTTCTGTCATCATCGTCCCAGATCCGCTCTGGGTGAGCGCCAGTTGGGCGGCGATGCTCGCCGGCGCGGCGACGCGAGGCAGTCAGGTCATCATCATCGCGCCCGCTTTCGCGAACGCGCCGAGCCCCGAACCGCCGATCATCGCGCTCGAGCGGGATGTTCTACACCGATTGTTGGCCATTCACGATCACCTCGACGCGCAGCTACGAGGGGTCCATGGCGCACTTCACGTGGGCATTTACGCAGCGCATGCGCCCGTAACCGATGTCGCCGGTCGCCTCGCCGAGGTTCGCGCCGGGCTGACGCGCTCACCGTGGATTCGCGATGTGATCCCGCTCGACGCGCATGCGCTCGCCGTGCTCGATCAAGCCACCTCGCGCGCGGGTCGCGCGCAAGCCGCGAGTCCGGCGATCGCGCACGACGAACAACCGCGCGAGCCGCAGCTACACCAAAAAACGGTCTTCATCGCTCGACCCGGCGCCATCGCGGCGCTGGTGCACCAACCCGGCTGGGAGAACACGCTCGGGGAGGCGATTCGCATTCAATCACAAGAGACGACGAAGCTCGCCGAGGCAATCGGTACGGTCCAACGCGTGGACAGCGCCGCGGCCCGGGAAGCCGATCTGCTGCTCCAGGGTTACGAGCGCTCGCTGACTCCCGCCGAGCGAAAGCAAATCAGTTTCTATTTTTCGCTGGGAACGCAGAACCACGACTGGCGTGGCTTGATGCTCGATGGTGAGGCGAGCCTCATCGTCTCCGGATTTCAGGCGTCGTCGGGCCTGGTCGATCTATTCTATTTGATGGCCCGCACGACGTGGATCGAGGGCGACTCCGAAATAGACCGGCTTGTGCCGGCACCGAGGGGCCTATTTGCGCGACTCGCACACCTCATCCGATTCGCGATGTGAGACCGGTCGCTCTTGTTCATCCCGCGCGAATGACCTAGGATGTGCAGGCCTCGGCGATGCCGCCAGCGTTCGTAGCGTGCCTGTCGCGAGAGGAACCATGGCTTTCCCACTCAGGTCAGCTGCAGCGATCGTTGCGCTTGCGTTACCGGCGCTCTCCTTCCCCGTAGGTGCCCGCGCCCAGGCAACTTCGGCGCGGGCGATGCAAAAGACCATCAGCCGCGATCGACTCGACGCGATTCTCGGCAAGTCGGCTGCATCAATTCGAGTGGTGCGAACCACGGGCGTGAGCGACCTCGGAGCCAATGCGAGCTCCGTCGGGATCGCACCCGGTGAATTCGTCTTCAGAAAGATGTCCGACACCGCGCGACGGATTCGCACTCCGCTCGCGACTGCAACGACACCGGGCACCAAGCCCGCCGCAACGCCGGGCACGAATCCCACCGCAACGCCGGCTCCTCCCGCGTCGCTGAGCGCGGACGTCGCGCCCGCCACGATTCCATCGCTCACGAGCGCCGCCACGACGTACGTCATGCCGTACCGCTGGCTGACCATCGACTCCGCCGGCGTCGAGCGCGTGCTGGTTCCCTTCTTCATTCTCGCCAGCGGCGGATTGACGTATGATGTCGCGTCGCGCACGTATCGAGGCCTTGCGCTCGTGGGTCTGGAGGACACGCTCCACGCCAACGTCGCCATTACCCTCCCACGCCCGCTCAAGATGCTGCTCACGACGACGAGTGGCGGCACCATCTCCCCGCTGGAACTCGCGATCGGTCACACGAGTCTCGAGTACGATTCGGTGCGCATCGAGTCGCCCGACTCGACCAATGTGCGAATTCGGACGGGCGCCGACCCGGCCGGTATCACCATCCCGATTCCCGTCCGAAGCATGTCCGTCGCAATGATCCCGCAGCAGCCGACTCTGCAAGGCCTCGGGCTCGCGACGACCGACATCGCCGTCTCCCTTCCGCGCGGCATCACGCGCCGCGACACGGCAACGATCACGTTCTCCTCGACTGGTGCGCCGGTACGTCCGTCGTCGGTGCGAATGAGCGGCGCCGAGGTTCCGACAGTTCATCTCCGATCGGGTCTGCCCGGCCCCGATTCGATCAGCGCCTACTTGGACGGCGTCCGCGTCGGAGGCACGGTCGTCAACTTCGTGACGCCATGGACATTCCTCGGCGCGACCCTCGCGGGAATCATCATCGGCGGATTGGCGCGTTTCTTCAGCGGAAAGCGTCGCCGACCAGCGCGTATGCTGTGGCGCGACATCATGAGAAGCTCGCCGTTTGGATTGCTGGCGGCCGTCGCCGGCGCGATCGGGCTCGATTGGCTGCATCTCAAGCTCGACGACCCCGCCGCACTGCCGGCCGTCGTGATCACGGCGGCGCTCGGTGCGTGGCTTGGCAGTCGCCTGCTCGACGGCGCGGTCCCCCTCCCTAGCGCCCCAGCCGCATCGCACTGATCCTCGTCGCGGTCCGCGCGCGCCTCGGACGATCCCCCACGGTCCCCCACGGTCCGATGTATGCGAAAATGACCGTCGTGCCGACCACGCGATCGCGCGTGGACGCGGCAAAGCTCGGCCCGGCCCGCTTCATGCTTCAGGCTGCTGGGATGGCTCTCGCACCACCGTTGACCGCATCGGGCTGAGCAATACTCAAGTTGGCTCGGTGGGGTCGCAACTGTAGGCCCAGTTGCGACGGGCCTATGCCGGATCAGACTATTCGATCATGAAGGATCCCCATCGCGAACCGCCGGATTCGTCCAACGGCTCAGATCATCGCGACCAGTCGTCTGTCGCCACTGAGCCTCCGGCGGAACGTTCCTCCCTCGACGAGTCGGGCAGCTTATACAAGCTGCTCGTCGACAGCGTGCGGGATTATGCGATCTTCGCGCTCGACCCGACCGGTCACATCATCACGTGGAACACCGGCGCTCGCCGTTTCAAGGGGTACGCCGCGCACGAGATCATCGGCAAGCACTTCTCCATTTTTTACCCGCCTGAAGACCAGCAGGCGGGAAAACCGGAACGGGAGCTGGAGATCGCCATTGCCGAGGGACGCATCGAGGACGAAGGGTGGCGCATCCGGAAGGACGGTTCTCGATTCTGGGCCAACGTCGTCATCACCGCGCTCTGGAATTCCGACGGAGTCCTCGTCGGATTTGCCAAGGTCACGCGCGATCTCAGCGAACGCCGCGCCACCGAAGAGGCGCTTCGGCTGAGTGAGGAGCGCTTCCGGATGCTCGTGCAAGGGGTGCGCGACTACGGCATCTTGATGCTCGACCCCGAAGGGCACGTGGCGAGTTGGAACGAAGGTGCGGAGCGCATCAACGGCTACACGACCGCCGAAATCCTTGGCAAGCACTTCTCGATCTTCTATCCGCCGGAAAGCCTAGCCCGCAAGCAGCCGGCTTACGAGCTAGAGGTTGCCGCGCGCGACGGCAGCTTCGAAGACGAGGGATGGCGTGTTCGTAAGGACGGCTCGCTGTTCTGGTCGACCGTGATCATCACCGCGATGCGCGACGCCAGCGGCAAGCTGATCGGGTTCTCGAAGGTCACGCGCGACCTCACCGAGCGTCGCGCGGCGCAGGAGCGCGCCGTTGCCGACGCGCGCCGCATCGCCGAGGCGGAGGCGGCGAACAAGACCAAGAGCGCATTCCTCGCCTCGATGTCGCACGAATTACGGACGCCGCTCAACGCCATCGGCGGCTATGCGGATCTCCTCCTGTTCGGGGTAGCCGGAGAGCTCATTTCGGAACAGCGCGACTATCTCGACCGTCTTCGTCGCAGCCAGCAGCATCTGCTCGCCATCATCAACGACCTGCTGAACTTCAGTCGAATCGAGGCTGGCCGAATCAACTACGACATGCATCCGATGTCGCTGGGCGACGCCGTTCGTGCGGTGCTGCCCATGGTCGAGCCTCAGGCAATCCAGCGCGGTCTCCAGATTCGGCTCGAACAGACACCCGACTATCGCGCCGTTGCTGACATCGCGAAGGTCGAGCAGATCCTGCTCAACCTGCTCTCCAACGCGATCAAGTTCACCGAGCGCGGCGGATCAATCGTCGTCGAGCAGTTCGAGCGCGGAGACCATGCCGGCATTCGTGTGGCCGACACCGGAGTCGGGATACCCGCCGACAAGCTGGACTCGATCTTCGAGCCGTTCGTTCAGGTCGGCCGAACGCTGGCCACGCCATCCGAAGGCACGGGACTCGGTCTCGCGATCAGCCGCGACCTTGCCCGCGCCATGAATGGCGACATCACCGTGCGCAGCACCATCGAGCAGGGATCGGTCTTCGAGTTGGCGCTCGAGAAGGCGTGACGCCGGAGCTCGCCGACGAGCTATGACCGGTTCTGTTCGACCTCGTGTCGCGCGTCGCTGAACATTCGCGGGCCGGGCACCGGCGCGAATCGCGCCTGGAAGAACCGCAAATGCTCCGGCTCGTACGTGAACGCCAAGCCCGACACGCGTTCACGACGCGCGTAGATCGCGATCACGCTCTCCGCCGTGACGTCCATGTGCGCTTGCGTGTACACGCGCCGCGGTAGCGTCAACCGCACCAGCTCGAGCGCAGGAAAGCGATCGGCCCCGGTCACTGGATCGCGTCCGGCCGAGACTGTGCCGCGCTCCATGGCGCGAATGCCGGAATCGACATAGATCGCCGCGGCGAGAGCCTGCGCCGGATATTGCGTTCGCGGCAAGTGACGGAGGATCGCCGCCGCGTCCAGAAACACGGCGTGCCCGCCGATCGGCCGAACCACCGGCACCCCGGCGCGCGTCAGCTTGTCGCCCAAGTACTGCACCTGTCCGATGCGCGCGCGAATGTAGTCCTCCTGCACCGACTCCTCGATCCCGATCGCCATGGCTTCCATGTCGCGACCGGCGAGACCACCGTAGGTATGCAGCCCTTCGTAGATGACGACGAGATTTCGCGCCTTGGCCGCCAGCTCGTCGTCGCGCAGTCCGAGCCATCCGCCGATGTTCACGAGCGAGTCCTTCTTGCCCGACATCGTCGCGCCGTCGGCGCAATCGCACAGCTCGCGCAGGATCTGCGCGACGGTCTTGTCGCGATTCCCCGGCTCTCGCTGCTGAATGAACCACGCATTCTCCACAGCGCGCGTGGCATCGAGGATCACTTTGATCCCGGCGTCGCGCGTGTAGGCGCGGACCGCACGCAGATTCGCGAGACTGATCGGCTGCCCGCCCGCCATGTTGACGGTGGCGGCAACGCTGACATATGGAATGCGGTCCGCCCCGACGGTGCGCACGAGGTGATCGAGCCGCGCGAGATCCACGTCGCCCTTGAATGGGTGCTCCGACTTGGGATCGTGCGCTTCGTCGATGATGACGTCGTGGAACGTCGCGCCGGCGAGCTCTTGGTGCAGGCGCGTCGTCGTGAAGTACATGTTGCCCGGAACATGATCGCCAGGCTTGATGAGCAATTGCGACAGGATGTGCTCCGCGCCGCGCCCTTGATGGGTCGGGATGAGCTGCGGAAACCCGTAGTGCTCGCGAACCGCGTCCTCGAGACGATAGAAGTTTCGTGACCCGGCATAGGCTTCGTCGCCGAGCATCATTCCCGCCCATTGACGATCGGACATTGCGTTCGTGCCCGAGTCGGTGAGCAGATCGATGTATACGTCCTCCGAACGAAGGAGAAACGTGTTGAAGCCGGCTTCAGCGAGCGCCCGTTCGCGATCGCTGCGGGTGAGCATCCGAATCGGCTCGACAACCTTGATCTTCCAAGGCTCGGCCCAGCTGCGAGAGGGCATGAGTGGCGGGGTGATGGTTCGACGAATTCTGCCGGCTGGGTCGGCTGGAATCTGTCGGGAAATGACAGGGCGGCCGTCAGGCAAAGGCTGACAGCCAAAGCACCGTCGATTCGTTACGAACGCTCCCGAGCGCGCAGCGCGACATAGCGTCGCTGCGCGAGGGATGCACCCTGTGCATCGCCAACCGACGCGGCCAGCCGCCCTTCCTCGCGCCAAGTCGTGGCGAGATACGCGGACCACCCGATCATGTAGTCGTGTTTGCGGATCGCCGCGAGCGCGCGACGTGGATGGCCAAGTTGTTCGTAGAGACGCGACATGAGAATGTGCGCGTAGCTCGACGCATTTCCGGCGACGGCTGCCGTGAGCATCAACGAATCGACACGCAGCACACGCGCGAGTGCGTCCGGCCGATGCGTCGCCACGGCCAACGAGGCGTCGAGCAATTCGGCGCAGGCACCGGGCAGCGCGGTCACCGGAGCCGCGTCGCGCGGAGGACGTTGATGCCGAAGCAGGTTGACGATGTCACGCACGCCGGAAGTGTCCTTGTGCGCGATCCGCCATTGGCCCAGTACACAGCCATCCGCGCTTCGCCTCGCGTGCGCCAGCGGGAACGCGCTGAACATCGAATCGACCGGTTGCGCAAGGTCGCGCGCAGCGTTCGCCGCTGCGACGGTGTCGCCGTCGCCATACAGGGCATCCAAGACACGCAGACGCAGATGCCCGTGCGAGTCCGGCCGCAGCTGATGCAGGCGCCTCGTCGTCGCGAACGCATCGCGGACCCTGCCCTCGTTCAACGCGAGACTGTGCTCGGCAAGTTTGGCGTCGATCAATTCGGCGGTCGTCGTCGCTTGCGATTCGAGAACCTTTATGGCGCGAGCCGCGTCCTCGAGGCGCGCGGCATTCCACACCCCCGACATTGCGACCGCGCGCGCCGCCGTCAGATCTCCATCGGCAAAATCCGGCAGCGGCTCCGTCGCATCGCTGTCGGCTCGAGTCGGGACGGCGCCCAGGAGTTGAAGCGCAGGCCGGTAGTCGCGGTCCAGCGCCACGGCGCGGTTGAGTGCCGTGAGTGTTTGCTCGAACGCGGTTGGCGCTCCCAATCGCGCACCTTCGTGAAACAGGCGCGCCCCGAGCTGATACCACGCCTCGGGGCTGTTGGCCCCCAGGCGCGCGACGGCCTCCCACGCGTGGAGTTGCTCCGCCGCGGAAGATGGCTGTGGATATCGGGGCCCGATGAACGCCACGAGGAGCGCGCGCTCGCGTGAATCGAGTTCGTCGCGATGGGCCCACGCCCGCGCAAGCGCGTCCGTCTCCAACTCGGCGTTTCCTAAACGATCGGAGGCAATCGCAAGGCGAAGCGCCGCCGTGGCAAATGTGGAATCGAGAGCGAGCGCGTCTTGATATCTGCGAGCCGCTGCCGCGTACTGGTGTCGCCGATCGTCCAAGCGGCCAGCAATGTACCGGCGCAAAGCGGCCGGAGAACGACCCCAATGCACCGCCAGTTGCGTGCTCTCACCCGCCTCCGCCGCGAGCAGCTTCGCCGCCAACTCGCCGACCATCGCCGCGATGCTGTCGGCCGACCCCGCGACATTCGCGCGCGCGAGTATCGATCCGTCGCGGACCCGAATCGTACTTGCACTCAGCACCGTGCGCGCCGGCGATCCGACCACGCTACCAATGACCAGACGATCCGCCCCAAGCCCGCTCGCAAGCCCGAGGATCGAGTCCCGAGGAACTTCCGGCCGACGATCGAATCCGCGCGCGTGCCACGCGGCCTCGATCGTCCCGGCATCTATCCACTTCGTCGTCGAGTCGAGTCGCAATCGCGGCGCGAGGAGCTCGACCACGGCTCCGCCGATGTACGCGTTGGACGCGCTCGCGCCGCCAACGTTGAACGGCGCCACCAACAACGTCCTGGACCGCACATGCATTGCGGCGCGGTCTCGTGCACTCCGGTCTGGCGATCTGCTCACCACCAGCGCGGCAACGACCATCATCATCCCGACTCCGACCGCGGCGACCGCCCCGCCGGTGCGTCGTGCCCAGCGCCGTCGCGTGACGCGAGCGAATGCGTCGACCGAGTGAGCGGCGGGCACCGCGAGGTTGCCGATGTGCCGACCCTCGGGTACGATCGGCTCAACGACGAGGGCTGGGGCGACGGTCGGCCTCACCTCGGGCAATCGCGCTAAGAGCGCGGCAAATGCCGGATCGGGGTCGAGGTCCAATTGCTCACGCAGAAGCGTCTCGTGCCGGCGAGCATGACGAATCGCCCCGGCCCGGTTGCCGAGCTGCGCGAGCAGCTCGATGAGCCGTGTGGCCGCCGATGTATCGAGGGGACGAATGGCGGCGAGTCGCTTTCGATATTCGACGGCGCGAGCGAATTGCATCTCCCGCTCGGCCTCGCTCGCCAGGCGCTCCAGCGCCGTCACAGCTCGCTCCTCGAAATCGGCCCTTCGCTCGGTGACCCAGTGCTCGAACTCGATGGCGTTCGAGAGAAAGAAGCCGTCGACGAACGGTCCGTCATACAACGCAGCTGCCGCACCGAGGTCGCGGGAATCCAGCGCCCTCTCGAAATCCGCGATGTCGCTCGAAATTCGATCGTCGTTCAATCGGATGGACCCGCCGGTGAGGAACAAGTCGTCCGCGCCGAACGCACGCCTCGCGGCATACAGGCCCTGCGTCAGCGAGTGTCGGGCTCGCTCCAAATCGACGTCTGGCCAAAGCAATCCGATGAGCTTGTCGCGCGTGACGCCACGGTGGCCACTCGCGGCGACGATGAAAACGAGTGCGAGCGGACGTCGCTGATCCGTTGCATTCGAGATGGGACGGCCCTGACCGTCCGCGACGCTGATGCCGCCGAATGTGCGAAGTCGAAGCACTTGGTCGCCTGATGACTCGTGATTTGACATTGGACTGAGTCTCGCCTGATGCCGCGGCGCTAACATGCCCTCGATTCACCCGCCCGACAAGCAATCGGTTGTTCCGCCCTCCGCGGGCAAGGACGTTAAGGACCCCAATCGACGCACCCATGAACGAGTTCAGAGATTCAGCGTCGTTCGGAGGCTGGGATGACGCGATTCCAGTGAACGCGGACGATGTCGTCGACGGCTGGTGGCGGATACTCAGGATCGAAAAGCCCTGGGCTGACATGCCGCGCGACGACGCCCTAGGCCATATGCGGCGCGTCCTGCGCGAGTTGGTCAATCAGGCGAGAGATCCCGATCACGAGGCGCGACGCTACATGCTCGCCGCGGCACACGATCACGGCAGCTTTCGCCGCGCACAGCGCTGCCGCCATGAGGATCTCGTCTGTGAATTCGGGCTCGTGCTCGACGCCCTCGACACCGCCTTACAGCGCACCGGCATGCCGTCCGCTCTGATCCGCGACTCGCTCAGCGCGCTCGATCCCGACCTCTGGCTCGCGCAGGAAGCGGCGACGAACGCCTGGCATCATGCCATGCCTCAGCGTCCATTCGAAGGCGATCCGTGGTTCAAGCGCCTACTCGGCGAACCGGACTAAGCGCGACGCGTTAGAGGTTGGTCAGAACATCCCGGTAGCTATTGGACTCGGTGCCGCGCGGCGCAAACTTGCGCGGAGCTAGGATCGCGCCCCCGTCCACGACCGGTTGTTCATCATGGCCACCGTCATCCCCGCTCTCCGTCACACCATTCGGCGCTTGATCAGAACGCCGGCGTTCGCCATCGCGACGCTTCTGACGCTGTCGCTCGGCATTGGCGCGAGCGTCATGGTCTTCAGCATCGTCGACGGTGTGCTGTTGCGGCCACTTCCCTACGACAACGCGTCGCGGCTCGTCGATCTCTCCCATGAGATTTCGCTTAGTGGCGTGAACCACATCGATCAGTCCGATGCGACATACCTTCACTATCGCCATACGAGCCGCGCCCTTTCCGATGTCGGCGCCTATCGGCTGACGACCGCCGCGCTCGGCGCCGACCTCGGCACGGGCTCGGGGGCGACGATATCGCCCGAACATCTCGTTGCGGCGCGCGTGAGCGCGAGCACGTTCGCGACGCTTCGCGTCCAACCGATCCGCGGCCGAGCCTTCCGCGACGAGGAGGACGAGCCGGCCGCGCCGCCCGTCGCGATCATTGGCCAGCGTCTCTGGGAGCGACGGTATGCCGGCGCTGCGTCTGTGATCGGTCACCGCGTCGAGATCGACGGCGTGCCGCACGAGATCGTCGGGATCATGCCGGCGAGGTTCGATTTCCCCACGAGCCGCGTCGACCTCTGGTTGCCGATCGGCATCGATCCCTCTCGAACCAAGTCCGCGGCATTCGACTATCACGCCGTCGCGCGACTGCGCCCCGGTGTCTCGCTGGCCGTTGCCACGGCCGACCTGCAGCGAGTGCTGCCCACGGCGCCGGAGGAGTTTCCCGGTCGGTTGACGTCGGCGGCGATCGCACAAACGAAGATGCGGGCGGTCGTTCGTCCGTTGCGCGATGTGGTGGTCGGTGACATCGGACGCGTGCTGTGGGTGATCCTTGGCGCAGTCGGGTTCGTGCTGCTCATTGCGTGCGCCAATGTCGCCAATCTCTTCCTGGTGCGAGTCGACGCCCGACAGCGCGAGCTCGCGGTTCGCCGGGCGCTCGGCGCCACTCGCGGTGATCTTGCCATCGAGGCGACGTCCGAGGGGATCGTCCTCGCCGTCGTCGGCGGCGCGCTCGGCCTGGCGCTCGCCGCGTTCGGTATCGCGGTGACCCGCGCCCTCGATTCGAGCGTCGACATGCCGCGCATCGCGGAAGTCGGGATCGATCCGACCGCGGCGGCGATCGCCGCGGGCATCACGGCGTTGGCAGCGCTTCTCATCAGCATCGTTCCAGTCGTGCGAACCACTGCGCTCTCGCGATTCGCGGCGCTCAGCGAGACCAGTGGTTCGACCACCGCGGGGCGTCGGCGGCATCGGGCGCGGAATGCGCTGGTCGTCGTCCAAGTTGCCGTCGCGCTGGTGTTGTTGAGCGGCGCCGGATTGATGGCGCGGAGCTTCGCCCGCCTGAGCGCCGTTCAACCCGGATTCGACGCGTCGCACGCATTCACGTTCCGAATTGCGGTGCTCGAGACGAAGTATCCGCGTTCGGGAGATGCGGCCCGATTGATCACACGTACGCTCGACGACATCACGGCACTGCCCGGCGTCGAGTCCGCCGGCGTCGTGACGAAGTTGCCGCTCGACGATCAGGGTCGGCAGGACACCGCCCTCTTCGTTCAGGATCGGCCCCTGCGACCCGGAACGATTCCCAACATCCATCAGGCGGCCTTTGCAAGCCCGGGATACTTCCGCGCACTCGGAATCCCATTCCTCGAAGGTCATACCTTCGAGGCGCCCGATCCCGACTTGCCACGTCGCGATGTCATCGTCAGCCGAGCACTCGCCGAGCGATACTGGCCGGGCGGGCACGCCGTAGGCAGACGGGTGCGAATGATTCCCGCCGGCGACTGGTACACGGTGATCGGCGTAACGGGAAACGTCCGCGGCACGACGCTCGAGCAGGCGCCCGACGAGATGATCTATCAGCCAATCGTCGCGACCCTGGCACTCGACACCACACGCTGGACTCCCCGCGACGTTGCCGTCGTCGTTCGCACCGCACAATCGCCCGAGCTGATTGCAGCTCGAGTCGAAGACGCCGTGCGTCGCGAGGACCCGTCGATCCCCGTCTATGCCGCGCGCCCCATGCCCGACGTCGTGCGGCATGCCGAGGCGCGCACCACGTTCACCTTGGGATTGCTAGCCATCGCGTCGGCCATCGCCCTGGTGCTTGGGGCCGTCGGCATCTATGGCGTGATCGCGTACATCGTGAGCCTGCGGACAAAGGAGATCGCGCTTCGGCTGGCGCTCGGCGCGCGGGCGAACGAAGTGCGTCGAATGATCGTGCGTCAGGCGCTGGTCGTTACTCTGATTGGAATTTGTGGCGGCATCCTCGGCGCCATCGGCACAACCCGGGCGCTCGCCTCGCTGCTCTTTGGCGTGACGCCGACCGACATACCGACACTACTTGGGTCGGCCGTCGTCCTAGTCGTCGTCGCGGCGGCCGCGAGCTGGGTACCAGCTCGTCGCGCGGCGGCGGTCGACCCGGCGCTCGCGCTTCGGAGCGAATAGATCCGCGGCTGAGTAGGGGAAAACCCTTCACAGCTTCGGTACTCCGCCCCGACAGCGTTTGCCGGGTGAGCGCAACATCATTCGCGCTACCGAATTCTCCCTGCTCCCGGCACCGGCTCTCGGAGACGCCGCACCCATGCCATCTAATGAAGGTACGTCGCCGGCCGTGCGTCGCGACGCGGTCACGACGTTTACGCCCGGAGCGCCGCTCGCGGCGGGCGCCGAGCTCGAGTCATTCACCTACGACGACGCGATCGTCCGCAAATTCCTGCTCGCCACGTTCACGTGGGGACTGGTCGGCATGCTCGTCGGGCTGTTCATCGCCCTCGAGCTCGCGGTGCCTTCGCTCAACGTCACGCCCTGGCTGTCGTTCGGGCGGCTTCGCCCTCTTCACACGAACGCCGTCATTTTCGCGTTTGCTGGGAACGCATTCTTCACCGGCTGCTACTACTCGCTCCAGCGCCTGTGCAAGGCGCGCATGTTCTCCGATGGGCTGAGCAAGTTTCACTTCTGGGGCTGGCAGGCGATCATCGTCGCCGCCGCGATCACCCTTCCTCTCGGCTTCACCCAGGCAAAGGAATACGCGGAGCTCGAGTGGCCGATCGACATCGCGATCGCCGTCGTGTGGATCGCCTTCGCCGTCAACCTGTTCGGCACGATCGCCCGACGCCGCGAGCGGCACCTGTACGTCGCGATCTGGTTCTACATCGCGAGCGTCGTGACCGTCGCCATTCTGCACATCTTCAACAATCTCTCAATTCCCGCCGGCCCGCTCAAGAGCTATTCGATCTACGCCGGTGTGCAGGATGCGTTCATGCAGTGGTGGTACGGCCACAACGCCGTCGCATTCTTCCTCACCACGCCCTTCCTCGGCATGATGTACTACTTCATGCCCAAGGCCGCCGAGCGACCGGTCTACTCGTATAAGCTGTCGATTCTGCACTTCTGGTCGCTGGTGTTCATGTACATCTGGGCGGGCCCGCACCATCTGCACTATACCGCCCTGCCCGAGTGGGCGTCGACGCTCGGCATGATCTTCAGCGTCATGCTGTGGATGCCGTCGTGGGGCGGCATGATCAACGGACTGCTCACGCTTCGCGGGGCCTGGAACAAAGTCGTCGAAGAGCCGGTGCTCAAGTTCTTCGTCGTCGCCGTCACCGCCTACGGCATGGCGACCTTCGAGGGACCGATGCTCTCGGTCAAGAGCGTGAATGCGCTCGCGCACTACACGGATTGGATCATCGCGCACGTGCACACCGGTGCGCTCGGCTGGAACGGGTTCATGACGTTCGGCATGATCTATTGGCTCCTGCCGCGCCTTTTCCAGACCAAGCTTTACAGCAAGAAGGCCGCGGAGCTGCACTTCTGGGTCGCGAGCTTCGGCATCCTGCTCTACGTCGTGGCGATCTACAGCGCCGGTGTCACACAGGGACTGATGTGGCGTGCCTTCGACTCGACTGGACGTCTGGCGTATCCCGACTTCATCGAGACCGTCGTCAAGCTCATGCCGATGTACTGGATGCGTGCGCTGGGTGGCACGCTCTACATCGTGGGTATGCTGATCTTCGGTTGGAATATTCTCATGACGTGGCGTACGCGGCCGGCAACGTACGAGGAGCCCGTTGTTCAAGCGCCGCGACTCGTCAAGGCATACCCCGAGCCGGGGTACGGCGTGCCGGAGCCAGCCGGCGTGTGGAGCCGCTTCGTCGGCATGGCGTGGCATCGCTCGTGGGAGCGGCGCTGGGTGCTCTTCAGCGTCGCGACAGTCATCGCCGTAGTCATCGCGTCGCTGTTCGAGATCATCCCGACGTTCCTCATCCGCTCCAACGTTCCGACGATCGCGTCCGTCAAGCCGTACACGCCCCTCGAGCTGGCGGGACGCGATATCTATATCCGCGAAGGGTGCTTCAACTGCCACTCGCAGATGATTCGTCCGTTCCGTCACGAGACCGAGCGGTTCGGCGAATACTCCAAGCCCGGCGAGTTCGTCTACGACCACCCATTCCTCTGGGGATCGCGGCGCATCGGGCCGGATCTGGCGCGCGAAGGCGGAAAGTATCCTGACCTCTGGCACGTGCGACACATGCAGGATCCTCGGTCCATCACGGCGAAGTCGATCATGCCGTCGTACGCGCAGCTGCTGACGAATAATCTCGACTACAGCGTGATTCAGCGCCGCGTGGACGTCATGGCCATGCTCGGCGTCCCGTACGGCGATGCGGTCAAGCAAGGCGTTGCCCGCGTGATGGCGGAGTCGCAGGCCAAGAGAATCGCCGACGGCATCGCGCAACAAGGTGGGCCGACAGGCCTCGAGCGCAAAGAGATCGTCGCGCTCACCGCGTACCTGCAGCGCCTAGGCACCGATATCAAGCGATTGGGTCCGACCGCAGCCGCGGCAGGGAGCACACCATGAAGTCCATCGCCGATGTCGTCAGCGCGTCCGGCCTCGCGTTCTACGCCGAGGTGGCGCTCGCCATCTTCTTCGTCGTGTTCGTTGCCGTTGGTCTTCGGTTGCTCGTGTCGAGCCGGCAATGGGACCACGTCGCGCGTCTGCCACTCGAAGACGACTCGCCGGCGCATCCGTCGCGGCCGACGCAACCTTCGCCACCGGCCTTGCCATGAGCGATCACTCACAAGACAACGACCGGCTGCTGGATCACGCCTACGACGGCATTCAGGAATACGACAATCCGCTGCCGCGCTGGTGGGTCTGGATCTTCTACGCCACGATCATCTTCGCCGCCGCTTATTACTTCGACTTCACGGGGCGCATCCGCGGACCGGGAAGAATCAAAGAATACGAACAGCAGATGGCCGACGCCGCGAAGCGCTGGCCCGCGCCGACGGGTGGCGTGGACGAGAGCGCATTGCTCGCACTCGCCAAGGATCCGCAGGCGCTCGCGCTTGGCAAAACGACCTTCGCCACGAATTGCGTCGCGTGCCATCGCGCGGACGCGGGCGGATTGATCGGCCCGAATCTCACTGATGAGTACTGGATCCACGGCGGCACGCTGGCGGCGATCTACAAGACCGTCGACGGCGGCGTCCTCGAGAAAGGCATGCCGAACTGGGGAAAGCTGCTCAAGCCGGAGCAAGTGAAGGCGGTGGTGGTGTACGTCGCGTCCCTCAAGGGCACGAACCCGCCGAATCCGAAGGCGCCGCAAGGGGACAAACAGCCGTAATGATGCGTATGACAGCAGGTCACTCGTTTCCCTTCGTGAGCGCATGAGCGCTCCCGTCGCGGTCGGTCGCGTATTGCCGACGCTCAACGTCGACGGATCCCGCCGCTGGATCCGCCCGAAACCCGCCTACGGCAAATTCTTTCGCCGGCGACGGGCGACGGCGTACGCGCTCATGCTCGTCTTCCTGCTGATTCCGTACATCAGGATGGGCGGCAAGCCGATCGTCCTGCTCGACCTGCCGCGCCGCGAGTTCACCCTCTTCGGCACGACCTTCCTACCGACCGATACGTTGCTGCTCATGCTGCTCATGATGAGCATCCTGATAACGGTGTTCCTTCTAACGGCGTTGTTTGGACGGGTGTGGTGCGGCTGGGGCTGCCCGCAAACGGTGTACATGGAATTTCTTTTCCGTCCCCTCGAGCGTTGGCTCGAGGGTGGACGCAGCGGCTCGCTGCAGTTGGACGCGCTCGGCATTCGCGGACAGCTCAATCCGCGGCGTGTCGCCAAATACGTCATCTACTTTGGCCTCGCGTTATTGCTCGCGCATACGTTCCTGGCATACTTCGTCGGCGTCGATCAATTGGCAGTCTGGGTGCGACGCTCGCCCGTCCAACACCCGACGTCGTTCGCGTTGATGGCGCTCACGACGTCTGCGATCATGTTCGATTTCAGCTTCTTCCGCGAACAGACGTGTCTCGTCGCCTGTCCCTACGGCCGTTGGCAGTCGGCGCTGCTCGACAAGCAATCGCTCATTGTCGCGTACGATCGCAACCGCGGAGAGCCGCGCGCCAAGGGCAAAGTTCGTCCAGCGGGTGCCGGCGATTGCATCGATTGCGGCGCCTGCGTCACCACGTGTCCCACCGGAATCGACATCCGCGACGGGTTGCAGATGGAATGCATCCACTGCACCCAGTGCGCCGATGCCTGCGATGAGATCATGCGCCGGGTGAACCGGCCGCAGGGGCTCATCCGATACACGTCGCGCGCCGCGCTCGAAGGCGAGCCGGTTCACAAGCTTCGCCCGCGCGTGGTGCTCTACCCCCTTGCGCTCGCCGGTTCGTTCGGCGGATTCCTGTTCGCGCTGGGAACCAAGGCGCCGGCGGACGTCACCCTGCTGCGCGGATTGGGAGAGCCGTACGCCATCGAGGCGGACGGGCGCGTCGCCAACCAAGTACGCGTCAAGATCGCCAACCGGTCACGCTCCGACCGACAGTACGCCATTCGCGTCGACGGGATCGAGGGCGGGAGCGTCATCGCACCCATGAATCCGCTGCCCGTCGCCGCCGGCCACACCGAGATGGCCACGCTGTTCGTCATGCTACCGCCGCAAGCGTTCCACGACGGAGAGCGGCGCGTCAACTTCATCATCGGTGACGGAGCTGGATTCATCGACACCGTGAGTTACGAGCTCGTGGGCCCCGAGCACGACGAACACGCCAACGATCGCGAGCGCCACCGATGAAGCGCGGACTCGGCTGGCCGATCGGCATCGCAATCATACTCGGCCTCACGGTCGGCGCGAACATCTGGGTGGCCGTCATCGCCAACGACGATCCGTCGTTCTCGATCGAGAATGACTATTATCGAAAGGCCGTCGGTTGGGACAGCACCATGGCGCAGATGCGCGAGAATGCGCGTCTCGCGTGGCGCGTCGAGCCCGCGTTCGATGCGTTCACCACCAAGGATGGCGCGACCCTGCACGTCAAGCTGTCCGACTCGACCGGCACACCGATCAGCGGCGCGACCGTCCGCGTCGCGGCGCTGTACAACGCACGCGCCAACCAGGTGCTCGAGGGCACGATGTCGCCCGACACGCCGGCGACCTATGCCCTCCACCTGCCGGTGACTCACCCCGGCCAGTGGGAAGTTCGCTTCGACATTCACCGCGGCAACGACCGATTCACGAGCAGCGTTCGCCTGGAGGCCGTCGCCGCCGACGGAGTCCCGTGACCCTGCTCGCGGGCATCTTGCTGGCGAGCCTGCTCGGCAGCATTCACTGCGCCGGCATGTGCGGCCCATTCACCTGCGTATACGCCGGGCCGCGCGGCGGCCCAACGCGATTGGGCACGCACGCAGCGTACAACGGCGGCCGACTCGTCTCGTATGTTCTGCTCGGCGCCATAGCCGGGTCGATCGGCGCGCGCGTCGACGACCTCGGTCGATTCGCCGGCGTCGCGCACTTGGCGGCGATCGTCGCCGGCTGTTTGATGGTTGCGTGGGCAGCGGCAACAATCGGCGCAACGCTCGGCATTCGCATCCCGTTCTCACTCGCGCCCGAGTGGGCTCGCCGAGCCGTCGGCGGCGTCCTGGTGTCGGCGAGTCATCAGCGCGACGAGCTTCGTGCGCTGCTCGTCGGATTGCTCACCACGCTTCTGCCATGTGGGTGGCTCTACACCTTCGTCGTCGCGGCGGGAAGCACCGGCAGCGCGGCCGCCGGGGCAAGCGCGATGGCCGTGTTCTGGATTGGCACCGTTCCCATGCTGCTCGCAATCGGTGTCGGTGCCGGTCACCTGGTCGGGCCACTCGCACGTCGTCTTCCGGTCGTTGGCGCGACGTTCGTGCTCGTCATTGGGCTGCTGACCATCGCCGGCAGACTGCACGCTCCGGCCGCCATGTCGCACATGTCACACGTGCCATCGCATGGGCATCTCGCGCGCTGAGTCGCTCGCGTACGCGCAGGCCGGTTCGGCGGCGAGCGCCGAGCACGTGCAGTGCGTGCACTGCGGCCTCGAGGTCCCGCCGGGAGCCCTCGAACCGGACGCGCCGGAGCAGTTTTGCTGCGGCGGCTGCCGCGCGGCCTACTCGATTCTGCACGAGCACGGCCTCGATCGCTATTACGAGTTCGCTGAACATCGATTGGCACCGGTGCGCGTCACCGGCCGGAGCTACGAGGAGTTCGACCACTCCACGTTCCACGACTTGTACGTACGAGCGCGCGGCGACGGACTCGCCGAGGTAGAGCTGTATCTCGAAGGCGTGCATTGCGCGTCGTGTGTGTGGCTCGTCGAGCGCGTTCCGCTGATCGTTCGCGGCGTCGCCAGCACCGAGTTGGACATCCGTCGGTCGATGGCCCGCGTCATCTGGGATCCATTTGCCGTACCGCTTTCCACAGTTGCGCGCGGGCTCGATTCGCTCGGATACGCGCCGCATCCATTTCGCGGCGTCGCGCGCGACGCCATGCGCCGGCGCGAAGATCGCGCGATGCTCGTCCGCATCGGCGTCGCGGGCGCCATCGCCATCAACACCATGCTGGCAGCCCTGGCCCTGTACAGCGGCTGGCTTGGCGGCATGGAGCACGAGTACGAGCGGTTCTTCCGTTGGATCAGCTTCGTGATCGTCACGCCGGCGCTGCTTTGGCCCGGACGAATCTTCTTCTCGAGCGCGATCGCCGCGCTCAAGGCACGCACCCTTCACATGGACGTACCGATCGCGCTCGCGCTCGGCGCCGGCTACGTGCAAGGCGCGATCAATACGCTGCGTGACTCCGGGCCCGTGTACTTCGACGGCCTGGCGATGCTCACGTTCCTGCTGCTCGTCGGTCGCTATCTCCAACAGCGCGGACAGCGCGCCGCCGCCGACAGCGCCGAGCTTCTCTACTCGCTCACTCCGTCGACAGCCCGCGTCGTCGACGCCGACGGCGCACTCCGCGAGCTCCCGCCGCAAGCACTCGTGCCCGGAATGTTGATGGATGTGCGCGCGGGCGAGTCGCTAGGCGCCGATGGAGTCATCGTGTCGGGACAGACGCAGATCGACGCGTCCCTGCTGACCGGCGAGTCGCGACCCGTCGCGGCGTGTGAGGGCGAGCGCGTGTTCGCCGGTACAGTGAACATCGCGGCGCCGATCCGCGTGCGTGTCGAGGAAGCGGGCGAAACGAGCCGCGTCGCGAAGATCATGCGCCAGGTCGAAGAGAGCGCGCGACGCCGAGCGCCTGTCGTCGTGATGGCGAACCGGATCGCTGGCCATTTCGTCGCCGCCGTGCTCGTGCTCGCAGCCCTCACGTTCGTCGTCTGGTGGGTCGCGGATTCGTCCCGAGCGGTCGACAACGCCATCGCGCTGCTCATCGTCACCTGTCCGTGCGCCCTCGCACTCTCGACGCCGCTAGCTGTCTCCGTCGCCATCGGACGCGCAGCGCGATCGGGCGTGTTCGTCAAGGGCGGCGACGCGCTCGAACAGCTCGCGAGACCTGGGCGCCTCGTTCTCGACAAGACGGGAACGATCACCGAAGCCCGCACGGCTCTCGTCGCCTGGAACGGCCCCGATTGGGTCAAGCCGCTCGTGCTCGCGTTGGAAGAGGGTTCGTCGCATCCGATCGCCGCCGCCTTTCGCACGTCGTGGCCCGATGTCAGCGCTCCACCCGTGCGGGGTTCGGTTCATGTCGTCGGCGGCGGCATCGAAGGCACGGTTGACGGACGCCGAGTGGTGGTGGGCTCCCCGCGCTTCGTGCACGCCCGTGCACGTGGCGACGCGCGCGTCACGGATGCGTCGCTCACACCCGTGCTCATCGCGGTGGACGGCAACGTCGTTGCCGCGGCCGGCATCGGTGACCCCGTGCGCGCCGATTCGGCTGCATCGATCGCGCGGCTGCGCTCGAGCGGATGGTCGGTCTCGATTCTCTCCGGCGACGCGCCGTCGGTCGTAGACGCCGTGGGTCTAGAGGTCGGCATCGCGCCGGCATCCTGCACTGGCGGGGCGTCACCCGAGACAAAGCTCGCGGCGATCGAGACGGCGCGCGCATCCGGTCCGGTCGTGATGGTCGGCGACGGAATCAACGACGCGGCGGCGATCGCGGCGGCCTCCGTCGGTATCGGCGTGCACGGCGGCGCAGAGGCGTGCCTCGCGTCCGCCGACGTCTACCTGACCAAACCCGGGCTCAGCTCGCTGGTCCAACTCACCGAGGGCGCCGCGCGAACGATGCGCGTCATTCGCCGGAATCTCACGTTCTCGCTAGTCTACAATGTGATCGGAGCGGCGCTGGCCATGCGCGGCCAGCTCACTCCGCTCGTCGCGGCGATCTTGATGCCGGCCAGCTCGCTCACGGTCGTCGTCGCGTCCTGGCGCGCCCGAACCTTCGACGAGACGCCCATATGAGTGTTCTCTACATCGTGCTTCCGTTGGCGTTGTTCGTCGTCGCCGTAGCGGTCGCCGCGTTCGTCTGGGCAACTCGGCACGGGCAGTTCGACGATCTCGATACGCCGGCCGTGCGGATGTTGCACGACGATACGGAGCGCAAGCGCTGAGCCTTCTCAGTTCGCGGCGAACCAACGAGATTCGTCGAAGACTGATTCAGAACGGAGAGACTCGCGTGAGCGTGGCGGCACATCTGGGCATTGACCTGGCGGAATACGATGCGCGGATTCGGACCTTCATCCCCGACTACGAGGAGATGCTCGACGTCGCGGCGTCCGCCGTGCCGCGGCAGGCGAGAACGATCGTCGACCTTGGGATTGGAACGGGCGCGCTGAGTCGACGCTGTCTCGATCGCGTACCGCGCGCCCGTATTGTTGGCATCGATGCGGACGCCGACGTGTTGACGATTGCCGCCCAGCGACTGGGACCGAGCGCATCGCTCGTCGTCGGCAGCTTCGCCCGCACCGCTATTCCCTGGTGCGACGCGGCGGTGAGTTCGCTCGCCTTGCACCACATACGCACGCGCGCCGCCAAGCTCACACTCTTTCGCCGAATTCGCGCGGCGACGCGATCCGATGGGTGCTTCGTGAGCGTCGACTGCTATCCGTCGCGAGACGCCGCGCTGGCCCGTGTTCAGCACGACACGTGGCGAGCGCACCTCCGGCGAACCTACGACACGCGGAACACCACCGCGCTATTCCGCGCGTGGGCCGGTGAGGACCATTACCTCCCGCTCGAGACGGAAATGCAGCTCATGTCCGCTGCCGGCTTTCGTCCCGAGGTGCTGTGGCGCAAAGGCGTGTTCGCAGTGCTCCTGGGCGTCACGGCGCGGCGTCCAGCGACGCGATGACGCGGCGCGCGGCGCATCACCGGCTGTGCTTGTACATCAGCTCAACCAGCTCGTCGTACATCGCCTCGGCGTGGGCCTTGTCGGAGCGAATGGCTGTCGTCGCGCAATGTTTGAGATGGTTGCGCATCAGCTCGCGGCCAACGGCGCGCAGCGCCTCATGCACCGATGAGATCTGCATCATGATGTCGGCGCAATAGCGCTCCTCCTCGACCATCTTCTGCAGTCCGCGCACCTGACCTTCGATCCGCCGCAATCGTTTCAGATTGCGCTCCTTGGCGTCGTCGTCCACGCCCACAGCCTTCCGCTCGAGCGTTGCTCCCGTCCCATTGTGCTTGGCCGCCCGCTTCATCGATCGCATCTCCTGATCATGGTCAACGTGAGGTGGCGCCGACTTTACGCGGCTCGAAAACGACGCAGGCGCAGACTGTTCGACACCACGCTCACGGAGCTGAACGCCATCGCGGCGCTCGCGAGAATCGGACTGAGGAGAATGCCAAAGACCGGGTACAGGGCGCCCGCCGCGACCGGAATCCCGACGACGTTGTAGACGAACGCCCAAAACAAGTTCTGCTTCATCGTTCGCATGGTGCGACGCGACAGCTTGATCGCCTGCACCACACCGTGCAGATCACCGCGCATCAACGCGACGTCCGCGGCCTCGACGGCGACGTCCGTTCCCGTGGCAATGGCGAAACCGAGATCGCTCGCGGCGATCGCCGCACCATCGTTGATCCCATCACCCACCATCGCGACTACCCGCCCTTCCGCCTGCAGCCGAGTGATCTCGGCCACCTTGGCGTCGGGGAGCACGCCCGCCACGACACGATCGACGCCGGCTTCGCGCGCCACCGCGTCGGCCGTACGTTGGTTGTCTCCCGTGAGCATGACCACGTCCAGCCCCATGGCGCGAAGCTCGGCGATCGCCGCGCGCGACGTTGGCTTGATGGGATCGGCCACGCCGATCAGCGCGACTGCGCGACCATCGATCGCTACGTACACCGGCGTCTTTCCCTCGACCGATAGACGCGTGGCGTCGGCGGCGAGCGATGTCTCGCTCACCCCGGACTCCATCATCGAGGCCTCGTTGCCGATCGCGACCCTGCGCCCGTCGATCACGCCGGATGCGCCACGTCCCGTCTTCGACTGAAAGCTCGTCGTCGGAAAGAGCGATACACCCTGCTCGCCGGCATACCGCACGATGGCGTCGGCGAGCGGATGTTCGCTCGCCCGCTCGAGCGACGCCGCGAGGGCCAACAATTCCCTTCGGGAGATCGCCGAGTCGCCCGACTGAATGAAGTCGGTGACGACCGGTTTGCCTTCGGTCACCGTACCGGTCTTGTCGACGACAACGGTCGTCAGATCGCCAGCTCGCTGTAGCGCCTCGCCACCCTTGATCAGGATTCCCAACTCGGCGCCCTTCCCGCTCGACACCATGACTGCGGTCGGCACGGCGAGTCCCATCGCGCATGGACACGCGATGATGAGCACCGCGACCGCGGCGGCAAACGCACGGACGACCGCCGCACCGGCCACCGTGCCGCCGGCGTGCAGCGACACGAACCAGATCACGAACGTGGCCACGGCGATCGAGATGACTACGGGCACGAACACCGCACTCACGCGATCGGCCAGCTTCTGGATTGGCGCGCGCGATCCCTGCGCGTCGCGCATCAGCTTGACGATCTGCGCAAGCACGCTGTCGGCGCCGAGTGTCGTCGCTCGATATTTGAATGCTCCAGTGGCATTGATGGTCGCGCCGATCACGCGGTCACCCGTGTGCTTCTCGACGGGAATCGACTCGCCTGTCAGCATCGACTCGTCCACGGCGCTGTGTCCGGATACGAGCTCGCCGTCCACCGGAATGCGCTCCCCCGGACGAACGACGACGATGTCGCCCGGCCGCACCTGCTCGATGGCGACGTCCAATTCCCCGTCGTCGCGGACGACGCGGGCCATCTTGGGCTGGAGGCGAGCCAGCGCCCGCAACGACGTGGCCGTCTGTCGTTTGGCGCGCGCCTCGAAGGCGTTCCCCGTCAAAATGAGCGCGATGATGATCACCACCGCCTCGTAGTAGACGTCGGGCTGGACGCCGTGCGACGTGAAGAATCCCGGCGCCAGCGTCGCGATGAGCGAATAGATGAAGGCCGCGCCGGTTCCCACGGCGATTAGCGTATTCATATCCGCCGAATGATGGCGGAAGGAGGTCCAGGCCCGGACGTAGAAGTGACGGCCGGCCCACAGCATCGTCGCGAGCGTCAACGCGAGCAACCCGAATGACAGCGCCGCCGTCGGAACGGCGTAGAGCCACGGCAGTGCGACGCGCAGCACGGGTGTCAACGACGTCATCACCCAACGCATGAACGGATCGGCCACCGTTCCCTGGGCGCCGTGTGCTGCAGCGGCCATGAGCGGCATGGACGCCATCATGACGATCAGGCCGACGACGGCACTCGCTATCGCCTTGCGTCGTAGTTCGATGAATTCGTCTTGCTGCGCGCGGTCCCGCGCCTCTTGCTCCTCGAACGCCGAGCGTTCGGTCGTCGGAACCTCGGCGCCGTATCCGGTCTCGCGGATCGTGTCGACCAGAATCTCGGGACTCGTGGCCGACGGATCGAACGACACGGTGGCGTTTCCCATCATCAGATTCACCGACGCACCGACGACGCCGGGCGCCTTGCTCAGCGTGCGTTGCACGCGCGCCTCACACGCGGCGCAGGTCATCCCGGTGACCGGGATGACCACTCTCTGCGCACCGGTCGTTGCAGAGATCTCTGGATCGTCGATGTGCGTCGTAGCCATGGGTCCGTGTCCTAAGCGCGCAACCAGCTCATTCCGCGATCACGCGGCCGTGCAGCATGCTCATTCCGCACGTGAATTCGTAGACGCCGGCCTTGGGCGGCGTCAGCTCG
>DASVYG010000225.1:0-3321 GCA_036392315.1 Gemmatimonadaceae bacterium | reverse complement strand
GCGTCCTCGCAATCGCCGGCTGTTCGTTTCCGTCGCTGAGCAGAGACCCCGTTGTCCGATTTCACGGCGAAGCGACAGACCCAATCGGCGACACGGCGTTTGCCGCCGATCCGCGCATCGCGCGTCCGGCGGACCTCGTTTACGCCAGCGTCCAAGTCACGAACGACGCACTTCGTCTGACCGTTCGATTTGCGCCGGGTTCGCTCGACCCGGCAACCACTGGCGTGATGTTCCTGCTCGACACCGATCTCGATCCGGGGACCGGGGTGCGAAATCCCGCCCTCGGCGCTGATTATCTCGTGAGCCTGCATGCGGGGCCGGTGCGCAAAGCGACGGTCTCCCGTGCTGTGACGGATGCGAACTGTGAAAGCTCCCCGACTCCGTGTCGCTACGAGCCGTTCGAGCGCGCCGACCTTGTGCTCACCAACGACGAGATGACAGCAGTGTTCCCCCGATCGGCGTTCGCCCGGTTTGACGGACGACTCAACTTTCGAGTGATCGCCTACGCGATCCTCGATGGCGGTCGTCAAACGGCGACCAGCGACCATATGCCCAACCTTCCGGCGCAATTCATCGCGGTTCGATAGATCGTCAGATCGTCGCGCGGCGTGCCGATGTACATACCGACCACCGCGACGACGGCCGCGAATATACTCAGTGCGCTGAACAACCTCGCGCCCAAACGCCATGGCCGGAGTTTCGGCTCCAGCGCTTGCGTCATGTCCGTGACGCCTAGCACGTCTACCCGAGGAAGGTGCTCGCGAGCAACGCGCAGCGCGACGTCATGACCGTGGGTTCCGTGCCGGGGCGGGTGCGCACGAGAAGGACGCGCCCGATGCCCCGGACCCCGAAGCGAAGGAAGTCGAGCCGTGCATTCTGCGCGAACGGCAGGTACAGCTGTATGAAGCGCTTGGGCTCGATGACGCCGTCAAATCAGCGACGACGGGCTCGATCGTCGTGAACGCGTTGGCGAGTCGCGCGTGAATACCGTCCTGCGCGCGCAACATAGCGGCCCCGATGCTATGCGCGCTGGTCCTACGCTGCGCGATCATGCACGCAGCGGTGGGCAGACGCGTGAGTGCATCAACGGCGCGGGCGCGGAGGCTCGCGACGGTGCCATTGCAGCTCGCGTTGTCGGCGTTTATGGCAGCTCGCGCTGCGCGCACCGGGCGTGTTTCTCGAACGGCTGCGGGCGAGCGGTACCCGTTCGCTGCTCTACGGGGCGGTGATCACGATTCCAGTTTGTGTTGTTCTCACGAGCACTGAGCGAGTCCTGCCGCGACTCGCGCTGGCAGCCGCGCGAACCGCCGGCGAATCAAAGGCTGCATAGACCGGTAGCGCGCCCGAACGCATCGCCACTGATCCATATCTCGAGAATCGTCTCGACAAATGCTTTGCCGGGCAGCGGCGGCTCGATGGGTTGCAGTACGTAACGGAGTCGAACGGGCCGGCCGACTTGATACATGTCGATCGCCTCGCGTCGCTCTCGGCTCTCGGCTGCACCGGCAGAAACGTACCGACTCCACTGCGTACGACTGCCCGCTGATTCGATCTCGAACTCGAGCCAATCGCTCCCGGGGAGGCCCGATGCGAAGATGCCGACGATGCGCCCTTCGATCGTACGTTGTGCTAGCTGGCCGCTCGCGATCGCGTCCCACCACGCAGCTGAACCGGTTTCTCCGTATTCGTATTTGATCCGGATCGGCCCGTGCGACGCGCCCGGTATCCGGCGGCTGAGACGGTCGTCTTCCCGCAGATCGTAGACCTTCTTGAAGGAGCTCATGGTGCACCACCGACGTGAAAGAGACACTTGAGCCACGACACCAAACGCCTCTTCTCCAGTTTTCTCGCCTCACTTCGCGAGAGTTGGAAGGCGACGCTGCCGCAGGCAATTCCGGCAAAGCTCAGTGGAACATCGGATCTGCCGAAGTCGGGAACTTTTTATCTCGAGATGGAGGACGTCCCTGAGAGTGTGGCGCCGCACGTCTTTGTGGTCTTCCAGGCGAGCGTCCGTCCGTGGAGCGTGGGACAGTTCACGGCCAACGTCATCGTCGCGTGGTCGCGCGATGAACCGAGCCGCATGGCGCGACTGCCGGCCAAGCTCGAAGACTTCGACCGGGGTCGGGAAGGGCGCCATCGTTTGGGCAAGCTCGTGCACGGCAGAGACAAATGGTGGCATCTCGCGCCGGATCAGGAGCCGACGCGCGCTACACTGCCGGGTTTGCCGCGGCCGGCACTGCACAAGCCACCGCCGTGGATCGAGTGGGTCCCGTCGTCGTACACCGAACAGGTGCTCGTCATCGCGGAGGCCGTCGACGACGTGACCGCGGACGTGCGGCGGTTCTTGCCGCGCGCCGCCGCACGCCGATCGTGAGCCGGCGCGAGCATCAGGAACGCCCATCACTGCTGCGAGAAGCATTCGACGACAGAGCGATCATGGCAGCCCGGGATTCGACGCGCTACAAGCATTTCCCGGCTGCTTCGCATCCGCCGTTTAGCCACCAAGATTGCAGGGCAAATGCTGCGGGAGGCAGCACGACGGTAAATCGTAAATACCGAACGGGCCAGCGTCCATGAAACGACGTCGGCCGCACGACGCGAATGATCAGAAGCCGATGGCAATAATCGCAGTAACGATGGTCGCTGCAATTTCGATCATGTTATCCTATGAGGGCGCCGCCGCCGAAGGACGAAACGCGCGCCCGCAAACACGACTAGTGCCCACACGAGCGCGCAAGTCCATGCGTACACGTGGCTCATGGCACCGACAAATGGAGACGCGGCCAGGGCCAGGATAGCGGGCGCACCAACGAAATAGCCGACGTCTGCCGCCCAACGAGGCTAGCACGTACCGTCGCCATATGAACGCGTGGCATAAGCGTTCTCATATTACCTCAAGACGTCTGTAAAGTGAGCACGTCACATGGCGAATGTGTAGGCCGACGCCCGGCGTGTCGAGATCGAGGTGCTCGGCTGCCCAGTTCGGCGGTCCGAAGCGAAGAAAGCCAAATGGGAGAAGGGGGTTCTCCGACTCAGCCTGAGCTCCTTCAGATGTGACAGCGCGTTGTCACAGGCATGGCCAGCACGCGGTCAATGACCACATGCGATCGCGACGTCGCGTTCGGCTCGTCGCTCTGCGCTACCTGTCCTCAACGTCGGCCTCATGTCAACGCCTCTTGCTTATCGCTCGCCAGCGGTCAATGCGCTCATCCTTTTCAGCCTCACTGGAATCCTGACGTCGCCTGCGGCCGCACAGGATCCGGGAGCCCTTCGCGGCACCGTCGTCGAGGCAGCGACGTTGCGCCCGATCAACGGGGTCGA
>DASVYG010000224.1:0-17858 GCA_036392315.1 Gemmatimonadaceae bacterium | reverse complement strand
GATCGACATCGAGTTGATCGATCATCCGGAAGTGCCGTCGGTCGGGGCGGGGGAGGCGGCAACGTCTCCCATTCCCGCCGCGATTGCCAACGCTGTCTTCGACGCCACGGGCCAACGGCTCCGAGACGTCCCACTGCGAATCTAGTCATCTCGGCCAACAGCAGTCGTCGATGCACGCCGGCGTCAGTCAGTCTCTCTCGATCGTCGCGTTGATCGCACTCGCTGCACCTGCCTTGACAGTCGGAGAGCCGACCAGTACATACAGGGAGTCTATAAACGATTTGTCTATATTAGGCAAAGGCCTCCCGCCTTCAGCGACCCATGCCGACCGGCCCCGACCGAAACAATCCCGCGGACTTTCTTCCGCTCAAGCCCGACGCGTTCTACGTCCTCCTCGTGCTGCTCCATGGCGAACGCCACGGGTACGCCATTATGCGCGACGCCGCCGCCCGATCCGACGGTCGGGTCGAACTCCAAGCGGGAGCGCTCTATCGCCTCCTTGCTAAAATGCTCGACGACGGCCTTGTCGTCGAATCACAACGACGACCGGCCGCCGACGCCGATGACGAGCGCCGGCGATACTACCGCGTGACGTCACTCGGCAAACGCGTCATCGCGGCCGAGGCCGAGCGAATGGCGTCGCTCGCCGAGGCCGCACGCACCGCGCTGCGCGGTCAAGCCGCACTCGCCTGATGGCCGACTTCCGTCTCCCTCCGCTCAACGCCGCCCAGCGGCTCTATCTCGCGCTGCTTCATCTCTATCCGCCGCGGTTCCGCCGCGCGTTCGCGCAGGATTTAGTGGAGACGTTTCGGGATCAACATCGCGACGCGGTGAGACGCGGAACGCCGATGGGCGCGTTCTGGTTCGCGTCGCTGCGCGATCTCACGACGCAAGCCCTCGCCGAGTGGCTGGCCGCAACGTGGCGCCTGGCGCGCAACGTCCATGGAAACGATCAAGAGGAATCATCGATGGCTGCCATCCCGGAAGCGCTTCGCTTTGCCGAGCTGCGTTTTGCCGTACGTCGCCTCGCGCGCGCGCCAAGTTTCACGATCGCCGCCGTGTTCGTTCTCGCGCTTGGCATCGGCGCCACGACCGCCGTGTTCAGTCTCGTGAACGGCGTGTTGCTGCGGCCGCTTCCTTACCCGTCGCCCGATCGCTTGGTGTGGCTGGGTCATTCGGTGCAGGTTGCCGGCGCCGACAAAGCGGACCAATCCGATGCGAGCTTCTTGCTGTATCATGAGCGCGCCCGCGCATTCGACGGCATCGCCATCTCGCGGGACGCCGACGTCAATCTCGGCTCGGCCGACGGCGACGCGGCGCGCGCCAAGCGCGTTGCGTCGGCGGGCGTGAGCGCCAATCTGTTCGACGTGCTTGGTGTGCATCCGGCGAGCGGACGTGGCTTCGTCGAGGGAGAAGACCGCTCGACGGCGCCCAAGGTCGTAATCCTGTCGGACGCGTTGTGGAAAGACAATTTTCACGGCGACCCGTCGGTGATCGGCAAACCGATTGTCGTCGATGGCGTCTCGCGGCAGATCGTCGGCGTCATGCCGCGCGGTTTCGCGTATCCTTCGCCGAGCACGGAGCTGTGGCTGCCGCTCGCACTGGATCCTGCGACCGCGAACGCGGGGAGCTTCAACTATCGCGGTGTGGCGCGACTGAAGAACGGCGTCACCATCGATGCGGCGCGTGCGGACCTCGAGCGAGTCCTGCCGCGAATCCTCGATGAGTTTCCGAGTGAGATTCCACCCGCCATGTGGGCGGAGGCGCACGTACGTCCACTCGTCACGCCGCTCCGCGATTCCATCGTTGGGGATGTGTCGCGGCTGCTATGGATTCTCCTCGGGAGCGTATCGCTCGTGCTCGTGATTGCATGCGCGAATGTGGCGAACCTCTTTCTCGTTCGCGGAGAAAGCCGGCAGCTCGAGCTGGCCGTGCGCAGCGCGCTCGGTTCCGGTCTCGCCGGCATCATTGCGCAGGCACTCAGCGAATCGTTCGTGCTTGCCGCGAGCGGCGGCGTGATCGGTGTCTTGCTCGCCGCGTTCGGCGTAAAGTTGGCGACCAGCTTCGGCGGCGGCCTCGGCGTGCCGCGCCTGCAGGAAGTATCGGTCGAGGGCAGCGTGCTCGCGTTCGCGCTGGGCGTGAGTGTGTTCTGCGCCGTGTTCGTGAGCCTCGTCCCGGTGATGCGTGCGCGGCGCGTGCCCATTGCGCTGGTGTTGCGCGAGGCGGGTCGCGGCTCGACGGCCGGTGCGCGGCGACAGTGGGCGCGGAGTGCGCTCGTCGTCTCCCAAGTGGCGTTGGCCCTCGTGCTCGTTGCCGTGTCGGGACTGCTCGCGCGCAGCTTCGCGCGTCTGCGCGACGTGAAGCCCGGCTTCGAGCCGCGTGGAATCGTGATGTCGCGGATCGCGCTGCCGATCGCCAATTATCCCGCGGCCACTCAGACGTTCAACGTCTACACGCGTCTGCTCGATCAAGTGCGCGCAATGCCCGGCGTGCGCGACGCAACGCTCACCAACTGGGTGCCGCTCACGAACGACCACAACGACACGGTGATCGGAGTCGAAGATCATCCGCTGCCGCCGAATGCCGTGCCGCGTGTGCATTTCCTGCCGGCCGTCGATGCGCAGTACTTCCACACCATGGGGATTCCATTACTCGCGGGACGGACCTTCGGGCCTCTCGACCCCCAGCGACCCGCGTTCGAGCTCGTTGTCAGCCATGCATTCGCCGAACGATACTGGCCCGGCGCGAGCCCATTGGGTAAGCGGGTGCGGCCGGGAATCACGGGCCCATGGTGGACCATCGTCGGTGAAGTTGGTGACGTGCACTACGACGCACTCGACAAGCCGGCAAACGACGTCGTGTATTTGCCGCTCGTCAGTCCGGGGGAACGCACGATGAACGCGGAACACTTCGTCGCGCTGCTGGTGCGAACCGATCGCGAGAACGCGAAACTGTTGCCGGCAATTCGTCAGGCCGTTCATGCGATCGATCCCGCGTTGCCGACGTACGACGAGCACTCGCTCACCGAGATCGTATCGGCCGCGTCGGCACGTGCGCGTGTGACGCTGGTTTTGCTCGCGATCGCGAGCATGTTGGCGTTGATCCTTGGTGCGGTGGGGATCTACGGCGTAATGGCGTACGGCGTGAGCCTCAGGCAGCGTGAGATCGGCGTGCGGATCGCGCTCGGCGCGCGTCCGCTGGACGTGAGCCGCATGGTGTCGCGGCAGGGACTGACGCTCGGTGCCACCGGTGTGGTCATCGGCGTCGTTTGCGCGCTCAGTGTGACGCGTCTCCTGCGTGGGCTGCTCTATGACGTGAGTCCCACCGACCCAGTGGTTCTCGGAGCCACGTGCATCGTGCTGCTGGGCGTCGCGTTCTTGGCGAGCTGGATTCCCGCGCGCCGCGCCGCGGCGGTAGACCCATCGGAGGCGCTCCGCGCCTGACGAGCGAGCTCGGAACCGCCGGACGACTTCCGAACAGTTTACTCGTGCTCTATTCTCTACTCGGCTATCGGGGGGTCAACGCTGCCGACCTCGACCACTTTTCACGATCGTTGACTGGAGGCTCCATGTCCTCGCTGCGCGTTCTCATGGCTGGTTGTGTCGCCGCCGGGTTTCTTGCGGCGTGCCATCGCCAGCCCGTTGCTGACGAACACATGTCCCACATGTCGGCCGGCGATCTCGCTGCCCCCGCCCCCGCGAGCGGCGGTGGTCAGGGCAACACCGCCCTTCCGCCGAGCAACAATCACGCGGCAGCGCGCCTCGCGGCGAGCCCGCGACACGGCGAGTGGGTCAAGGTCGCGTGGCAGCCGGGCTCCAAGGATTCTCTCATGGCCTGGATCGTGTACCCGTCCACGTCGAACCCGAAAACGCCGGTGGTCGTCGTAGTGCACGAGATCTTCGGCTTGTCGACTTGGGTGCGCGGCGTCGCCGATCAGGTTGCCGCCGAGGGATTCATCGCGATCGCGCCCGATCTCGAGTCGCGTGTGCGCGGCGGTCCGAGCACCGCGGAGCTACCCGGTGACTCGGCGCGAAAGCTCATTGCCGGCGTGAACGCCGAGGAGCGCAATCGCGGTATCGACGCCGTGGCGCGCTACGCGATGTCGCAGCCGTCCGCCGCCCAGCGCTACGCCGTGATCGGCTACTGCTGGGGAGGCGGCACGGTGTGGATGCACGCGGTGAACGGCGGGGCTCCCGGATTCGCCGGCGGCGTGGCGTACTATGGACTTCCATATATGAACGGCGCTGTGCCCATCGGAGACTCGCTCGCCAAGATCAAGACGCCGGTAATGCTGCTCAGCGGCTCCAAGGACGCGCGCATCGGCGCCGCGATGCCGGCGGTGGATTCGGCGATGAAGGCGCTCGGGAAGAGCTACTTCGGCAAGAATTACGAGGGAGCCATACACGGATTCCTGCGCGCGCAGGATGACACGTTGGCCAAGCGCAACGAAGCGGAAGAGCAGGCGAATCTCGCCGCCACGAAGGATGCCTGGCCGCGCACCGTCGAGTTCTTGAAGAAGAACCTCGGCGCGATGTAGCCGATCACGCGTCCGGCTTGTTTCGCATGTGGTCCGCGAGCGAGTGAAAGCGCTCACGGAGGTGACCGCGTAGCTCGTCGGGCATGTCGTGCTCGTCGAGCGCGCGGTCCATGCACCACAGCCACTCGTCGCGCTCGCGCGTTCCGATGGGGAACGGGAGATGCCTTGCGCGCAGGCGGGGATGCCCGTACCGCTCGACGTATACGGGCGGGCCCCCCGTCCAGCCGGTGAGATACAGGTAAAGCTTCTCACGCGCCGCCTTGAGGCTTTTCGCATGGAGCGTGCGAATCGTTGCCGCCTCCGGCGCGCTGTCGATGAGATCGTAGAATCGCTCGACGAGGCGTCGAATTCCGGCCTCGCCGCCAAGGAGCTCGAATGGAGTCGGAGCGCTCGAAGTCATTCCGAAACTTATTCGGGGCGGGCCGGTAGGCGCGGCGATTCGTTGGGGCCCTCGCGCTCATCCCGCCTCGCGCCATCACCACTCATCGAATTCGCGCTCAGGCGCGTAACCCTTCTGGTGGCAGCCATATCCCAATAGCGCAACATCCGGAGAGTCGCGTGAGATCGAGCAGTCTTTGTTCCGTCGTTTTCTTCGTCGCCCTGTCGAGCGCGGATGCAGTCCTGGCACAAACCAAGGCGGGCGCGTCGAAAACGTCGACAACATCGAAGACGGCGTCCGCGAAACCCACGCGACTGCACTACACGGTCGCGGCAGTGGGCAACGAAGCGCGGTACCGCGTGCGTGAACAGCTTGCCGGATTCGATCTGCCGAACGACGCGGTCGGCGTGACGAAAGACGTTGCCGGCCGGCTCGTTGTCGACGCCGACGGCAAGATCGTGCGCGACAGCTCGAAAATCGTCGTGCAGGTCACGAGCCTCAAGAGCGACAAGGCGCGGCGCGACGGGTATATCCAGCGCGCCACGCTTCAGACCGCGACGTTTCCGCAGGTCGAGCTCGTGCCGGTGTCGTTCGATGGCATCAATGCGCCGTTGCCGGCGAGCGGTTCAAAGACGTTCTCGCTCGTCGGCGATCTCACGGTGCACGGCGTGACGCGTCCGACGACGTGGCAAGTCACGGCGCACGCCGACGGGAACGACATCGTCGGCACGGCGACGACGGCATTCACGTTCAAGGATTTCGAGCTGGCGCAGCCGCACGTTCCGGTGGTGCTGAGCGTGGCCGATACCATCAAGCTCGAATACGATTTCAGGTTCGCGCCGGAGTACGAGAAGCCCTAGGCGGTGAGACAACTGCCGCGGGCGCCATCAGCGCCCGGATTCAGGCGGAGCGAAGACTTCGACCGCGAACGTGAACGTTCGCTCCTCGCCCGGCTGAAGCGCGCCTACGCCGACGACCTGGCGTGTGACCTCCTCGCCGCGCTCGTTTCGAACGGAGATCATCACGGAATATTCCCAGGCTTGTCCCGTCTCCGGATGACGAATGGCGCCTTCGACCCTCAACGGGGAGAAGGTCGGCACGGCGCGGGCAGCCGCGCTCGAATCGAACCGCAAATACTTCCGGCACGCCGGGCAGACGCTTGCGCTTTCGAGAATCACCGCTCGGCAGTGCGGGCACTTTCGCGTCGTGCCCGCCGCCGACTGCCGAGCCGTGCTCACGAGGCTTGGCTGGTCCCCAGCGTGAACGAGGACTTGACCGGGTGCTCGTCGTTCCACCCGAACTCCGCTCGCCCGCGCATCCTCGATCCCGCAGCCACCGTGAGCGTGCCGGCCTTGAGATCGCCGTTCAGGACGCCCGACTCGAGCAGCTCGACGCGTGCCGCGCTGTCGATGTTGCCTTCGACTTCGCCACCGATGATGACCGAGTTCGCGCGAACGCTTCCCGTGAGCTTGGCCCCGGTGTCGATCGTGAGATCGCCTTGAATGTTGACGTCTCCCTTGAATCGTCCGGCGAGACGCACATGTCCGGCTCCATCGATCTTACCCTCGATCGTGATGTCGGACGCGATGACCGACTCTCGCGTCTCGCGGTTTGGTGAGCGGCGAATCGCGCTCTCCTGGTTGAACGAGACTTCGCGTGGCGGCTCGAGGTCTCTCTTGAGGGCGGGTTCTGGCGGCATTGTAGGCGTTTCCTTTTTTGGGGAAGTCGTTTCCTTCCAGATGGCCATGACGATTTTCCTGTCGGAGTGCGATAGGTAATACTGCTCTGCGCACGCTCGCGCTGTCAGATACATCACCAACAACCGAGCTCACCTACTGAGGTCACTTACTGGCGGGGAATCCTCGCCGCGTTCTTCTCTAACCACTGATTAAAGGTCTGCAATCCGGGGGCGAGTGCCCTCGTCCGTGCGGCGTCCCGCGTGCCGTTACAGACGGCTTCGAAATCGCGGCAGAACTGGAACATGTTCCCGATGTCGTCGGCGGCCGGAAAGCCGAATGAGCGAAGAACGTCGGGCGATACGCTGCCTAATCAGCTCCCCACCCTTCTTGAACATACCATATGTCGCGGCTCCGATGTCGCTCGCCGCGATGCCGGCCAGTTTGGCCTTGCCGATTGGCAGCGTGAGGGCTGCCGCCCCGTCCGGGCCCCGCTTCGGTCCCGATCCAAAGAAGTTGTCCCAGTAGAACGACGCGAGCAAGAAGGTGGTCGCCAGGCCGGTCTGGCATCCGTTGGACTCCACCCGACAGACTGAAACGGGATCGAAACCTATCCGCCCGGGCAAACGATCGTCGCCCGTGGCCCGGGACCACGGCGGAGGGCGGCCCGGCCATCCCGTCGCCATTCAGGCGCGAATAGCTTACGTGCATGATCGAGAACGTTGTCGGTCCACCGCAGGGATCAGCCCGATGCAAATAACGGACGTCGCGACGATGCTCGAGTATCTCAAGTCGACGCACGGCCGGACGCGCCGTGTGATCGACGTCATACCGCCGGACATGCTCGAGTGGGCGCCCGCGCCCGACAAGTTTTCGTTCGGCGACATCATTCGGCATCTCGCCGGCATCGAGCGGTTCATGTACGCGGAGACCGCGCACGGGCGGCCGAGTCGGTATCCGGGACACGACCGCACTCTCGCCGACGGCTACGAGGCGACGCTCGCGTATTACGATCGGCTGCATGCCGAATCGCGCGAGCTGTTCGCGGCGCTGGACAAGGACGCGCTGGAGCGAAAGTGCGCGACGCCGGCCGGCACGCCGATCACGACGTGGAAGTGGCTACGCGCCATGTTCGAGCACGAGGCGCATCACCGGGGCCAGATCTACCTGATGCTCGGTCTCCGCGGTGTGAAAACGCCGCCGGTCTACGGTCTCACGTCGGAAGAAGTGCGGGCGCGCTCGACGACTGCGTCATGAGCGATCGCTAGAGCGGGTCAGCGTCCCCCGGTGGAGCGACCACCGCCCGACCGTCCATCACCTGATCGCCCGTCACTGGGTCGCCCGCCGCGTGGCCGACCGCCGGCTGCCTGCTGCCGACGTTCTTCCTTGGCACGCGCCCGGGCCCGCTCCTCACTCCGTTGTGATCGGAGCTTGGCCAAACGCTCGGCGACCGGCACCTCGAAGCGCCCCGAGGGCTTGGCCGCATAGTCGAAATCGGGAAGAGTGACGCGAGGAAGGGCTTTGCCCACGGCGCGCTCGATCGATCGAAGATCGCCCTCCTCGTCGGGCGACACGAAGGTGAACGCCTCACCCGTCATCTCGGCGCGCGCCGTACGTCCCACGCGATGGATGTAGTCGTCCGGGACGAGTGGGACATCGAAATTCACGACATGCCCGAGCGCTTCGACGTCGATGCCGCGCGATGCGATGTCCGTCGCGACCAGCACGCGGTACGCGCCACTCTTGAAGCCCGCGAGCGCCTCGGTGCGTTGCGGCTGCGAGCGATTCCCGTGAATTCGTGCCGCGCCGATGCCGCGTTTCGTGAGAAACTCCCACAGCCGATTGGCTCGATGCTTGGTCCGCGTGAACACGAGCGCCTCGTTGATGAGCTTGCGCTCGAGCAGTGTCAGCAGCAGCGCCGACTTGAGCTCCTGCGGCACCGGATAGACCGCCTGCGTGATCCCCACGGCCGGCGCCGACTTGCGCTGCAGATTGATCGTGGCCGGATCACGGAGCATCTCCCGCGTGAGCGCGAGAATCGGCGCCGGCATGGTGGCGCTGAAAAAGAGCGTCTGCCTCTTGGTCGGCACGTACTTGAGTACGCGACGAATGTCGGGCAGGAATCCCATGTCGAGCATCCGGTCCGCTTCGTCGAGTACCAGATGTTCGATCTTGTCGAGCTTCGCGTACGGCTGGCGCAAATGATCGAGCAGCCGTCCGGGCGTTGCGACGATCACGTCGACGCCGCTTCGGAAAGCGTGCTCTTGTGGTCCGGCGCCCACGCCGCCGAAGACCGCCGCGGCAGTGATCGGGGTGTGCAGCGCGAGACCGTTCAGCTCCTCGAGAATCTGCGCCGCCAGCTCACGCGTCGGCGTCAGAATGAGCGCGCGCGTCGTCCCGCGCGGACGCGCGAGCAGGTGGTGCAGTATCGGAAGCAGAAACGCCGCGGTCTTGCCGCTGCCGGTCATGGCGCAGGCGAGAACGTCACGCCCCGCGACCGCGGCGGGAATCGCATCGGCTTGAATTGGCGTCGGCCGAGCGAAGCCCAGCTCTTTCACGCCTTTGATGAGACTGGGATGTAGCTCGAGAGAACCGAAGGGCACGTAAGCTTGGATGAGAGAAAGGGCTGACTACGCCGAGGCCGATGCAGCCGCCTGCGCCGCCTGCGCACGACGCTGCCGGACGCGCTCTTCGCGCTGCCGAGTGAGATGGGGCACGATTCCCAACAGCCGCTCGATCAGCATGAGCTGGGCGCGGTGATGCATCTCGTGCTCTTTTGCTCCGAGCAGTCCCTCGAGGCGGGTCTTGGGATTCTGGCCAGTGGGATCGGTGAAGGTCTCGGCGAGAAACTCCGGCGACAGCGACTGCATCCACGCGGCGAATCGGTCGCCTTCCGTCTTCAGCAGCGCGATGATCTCCACCTTGGAGCGAGGCTTGGCCTCCTCGGCCTCGGTCCGCGCGACGATGGCGCCGAAATCATACCCTTTGAGGGTCGTGAGGCGGCGATCGCGGTGCAGATCGTAGTAAAAGATCGGGGCGAACGCGATGTGGCGGAGCTGCGCGCTGACCGACTTGAAGCCGGGCGCCGCGACGAAATCGTATTTGTCTTCCGGAATGTCCTCGGCCACCTGGATCGTGTTGTTGCGCACCGTCCGAAAGGCGTTTGCCAACTCTGTCGCGCCGTAGCTGCTCATCTCGTTGTTCTCCGGGAGAGTGTTCGACGTGTAATCTACCGCCGCACGGAGCCCGCGTGTTAAGCTGCGATATGCGACTATCGAGAAAAAACCGCTCGGCCGCGGAGGCGGCGTTGGATCCGGCGCTCCGGGCTCGTCTCCACGCGTTGATGGACGAAGGCGCGGAGATCTACGATCGGTTCGATCGCGAGGTGCGCGACCAGAACTTTCATCCTTTCGTGCCCGGCGACTACGGCGGCATTCTGCAGACGCTGTTGGAGTTCCGCGCGCCGGGGCGCACGTTCCTCGAATGGGGCTCGGCGACAGGTGTCGTCGTCATCATGGCCGATTTGCTCGGGTTCGACGCGCATGGGATCGAGCTCGACGCCGGGCTCGTGGCGATCGCGCGTGATCTCGCCGCGCGATACGAGTCGCGCGCGCACTTCGTGGCCGGAAGCTTCTTGCCGAGCGGCTATCGCTGGCGGCCAAAGACGGGGGACGGGCGTCTCGGTACGATCGGACAAGGAGTCTCCGCGTATGCGGAGCTCGGACGCGCTCTCGACGATTTCGACTTGGTGTATGCGTATCCGTGGAGCGGCGAAGAGGTGATGATGCTCGACCTCATGCAGGCGTATGGAAATTCGAAAGCCCATTTGCTTCTGCATGCAGACCATGGCGTGAACGTGTACAGAGGCGGGCGACTGATCTCGGCGGCGCCGGAGCCGGCGACGTGAGCCGCCGATCGACGAGGTACGCAGCGACAAGCTTTCGAGGGGTGACGATCGCGGCGTTCGCCTTGGTGAGCGCCTGCGCGCGATCGGTGTCCCCGGCGCCCAGGCCGATCACGAGCGTGCCGTCGGTACGCCAACTGCCGAATGATGTTCGCTGGTTCCGGACGTCGGCCGAGTACCGCGCGTTGACGCGACAAGCATATCGGGTAGCTGCGGACCGGCTCCCCGAGCTTTCCCGAGGGCTTGCCGCGCAGTCATGGGCAGTGGTCCTCGATGCCGACGAGACGGTGCTGGATAATTCCGAGTATCAGCGCCGTCGCGTCGTGATGGACAGTGGTTACACCGAGGCGAGTTGGGCGGCATGGGTCAACGAGCGCGCGGCACCGGCGGTTCCCGGCGCGCCCGAGCTGACGCACACGGTGCACGCGCTCGGCGGCCGCGTCGCGATCGTGACCAATCGTGCAGACTCGCTCTGCGCGCCCACGCGCGTGAACCTCGGCTCGGCGGGTATCGAGGCGGACGTCGTACTGTGTCAACCGGGAGCCGAAAGCGATAAGAACCCGCGCTTCCGCCGCATCCAGAACGGCACCGCGGCGCCGGGAATCCCAGCGCTGACAATCGTCGCGTGGTTTGGCGACAACATCCTCGACTTCCCGAACATGTCGCAGGCCGCTCGCAACGAACCGCGCGCCCTCGACGAATTCGGCAAGCGGTATTTCATTCTACCCAACCCGATGTATGGATCGTGGCAGCGGCTGCGCGAACCGTGATCATCGCACCCCCCTCACAGAGACTCCCGTGAATCCTCAGCTCTCGATGCTTTCGCAGAGAACTTGTTGCTCGGTGCTCGCAGTTGCGGTCACGCTGCTCTCGGCCGGCTGCGGCAAGCAGTCGTCGGCCGGAGGCTCGGCGGCGCCATCGTCCGCGACGGCCGACCCGGCAGCGCAGGCGATCACGGCGGACAGTCTGTTGCAGCACATCAGAGATCTCTCAGATGACTCGACCGAAGGGCGCGCTCCGGGGACGCCGGGCGAGCAGAAGGCGATCGCCTACATGCAGAATCAGTTCAAGGCAATGGGTCTCAAGCCCGGAAACCCCGACGGTACGTACCTACAGAACGTCGATCTCATCGGGTACAAGGCGCATCCCACGGCCTCGTTCACCGCGCGGGGCAAGACGATCGCGCTCAAGTATCCCGACGATTACATCGCGATGTCGCGGCACAACCGGCCGGAGACCAAGCTGACGGGCTCGGACATCGTGTTCGTCGGATATGGCGTCGTCGCGCCCGAGTATGGGTGGGACGACTACAAGGGCGTCGATGTGAAGGGCAAGACAATTCTCATGCTGGTCAACGATCCACCGGTCCGGGTGCCGAACGACACGGCGCTCGACACGACGATGTTCAAGGGTCGGGCGATGACGTACTACGGTCGCTGGACCTACAAGTACGAGATCGCGACGGACAAAGGCGCCGCGGCGGCGATCATCATTCACGAAACGGGTCCGGCCGGGTATCCCTACGACGTGGTTCGCGGTAGCAACTCACAGGAGCAATTCGACGTGCTCTCGCCCGACGCCGAGAAGCGGGTCGGGATCGAGGGGTGGGTCACGCTCGACAAGGCGAAGGAGCTTCTATCGGCCGCGGGGCAGAATTTCGATTCGCTCAAGGCCGCCGCGGCGAGAAAGGATTTCAAGCCGGTCGCGCTCAACGCGAAGGCGAACTTCGACGTCAAGATCGATGCACGGCAGATCCAATCGCACAACGTCGTCGCGAAGATCGACGGCGGAGACAAGAAGGACGAGTACGTCGTGTACACCGCGCACTGGGACCACCTTGGCAAGGACACGTCGCTCAAAGGCGACCAGATCTATAACGGCGCGATGGACAACGCGAGCGGCAGCTCGGCGATCCTCGAGATCGCCAAGGCGTTCACCAAACTGCCAACGCCCCCGCGACGATCCATCCTGTTTCTTTCCGTCACCGCGGAAGAAAAGGGATTGCTCGGCGCCAAGTACTACGCGACGCATCCGTTGTATCCGCTCAACAAGACCGCCGCGAACATCAACATCGATGGCATCAATCAGTGGGGGCGGACGAGCGACTTCACGGTGATCGGCTTGGGGAACTCCACGCTCGACGACGTGCTCACCGACGTGCTCAAGACGGAAAACCGCACCGTCCGTCCCGACGCCGAGCCTGAAAAAGGATTCTACTACCGCTCGGACCATTTCGAGTTCGCGAAACAAGGCGTGCCCGCGCTCGATACGGACGCCGGCATCGAGTACATCGGCAAGCCGGCGGGTTACGGCATACAGAAGCGTGACGAGTACACGAAGAACAACTATCATCAGCCGTCGGACGAGGTGAAGCCCGATTGGGATTTGTCGGGCGCGGTCGATGATATCCGCGTGCTGTTCAAAGTCGGCTACATGGTGGCGCAGGCCGACGCGCTTCCGCAGTGGAAACCCGGAACCGAGTTCAAGGCCAAGCGCGACTCGACGTTGCGGACATCCCCCTGACCTCGCTGTGCGATTGCGGATCGACCGGGCTATGCGGTGTGCGTTCGGCGTGTTGGCACTCGGTGCCTGCGGGTCGTCGGATGCCGCATCGCGGAGGCCGGTGTCGGCGAACGGCGATCGGCCATCCACCTCGGCGTTGGTGGTCCGCGTGCTGGACGTCGGTCAGGGCGACGCCACGCTCATTGAGAATGGCGGCAGCAGAGTGCTGATCGACGGAGGTCCCGAGGCGCCTCGTCTCGGGTTCCTGCTCGATTCACTCGGTCTCAACGACAGCACGTTCGACGTGGTGATTCTCACCCATCCGCATGCTGACCATCTCATCGGCCTGCGCGAGCTGTTCAAGAGCAGACGTCACATCAACGTCCGATTCTTCTTCGAGAACAAGGACCCATTCACGACAGCGAACCTCCGCCATCTGCGCGACTCGATCAACGCGCGCGTCGCCCGCGGCCAACTCGTTTACCGCGACACCGACGATCCATGCGCCAATGGAACGCCGCTGTGCACGATCACGATGAAAGGCGGCGCCAAGCTCCACATCATGCGTCCGCTTCCGTCGACGAATGGAGCGTCGGTGAATCCGAACAATCGCTCTGCGGTGGTCAAGCTCGTCGGACCCGACTCGGCGTCGTTCACGATGTGGCTGGCCGGAGACGCCGAGCAAGAGGCGATCGCCTGGTTCCTGGGGAGGGCACACTACAATTTGAACCCCGGCATGCGGGTCGACGTACTCAAAGCCGATCACCACGGGAGCTGCAACGGCGTCACCAATGCGTACGTCAATGCGGTCCGTCCGCAGATCGTTGCCGCGTCCGTAGGCGCGGTGAACAGCTACGGGCACATGCACACGCAGGCGAAGGCGCTGTATCGCGCGCATCACATCCCGTGGTACCGTACGGATGAGAACGGGACGATCGAGTTTCGCAGCCCTGGTACACCAGGAGGAAAGTTCACCGTCTCGGTCCAGCGAGGCGTTCGCGACATGAGGGGTCGGTCGGACAAGCACTCCATGCAGGCCGACTGCAACCCGATCCCGTAGCGCTCACCGCACACATCCGACTACAACATGCCTGATTCCGCGCAGCGCTGGGTCGTCGATTCGATCGAGGAGTCCATGGCGTCGGTCGAGGTCGACGGCAAATCGATGATCACGGTTCCGCAAACGCTGCTCCCGAGCGGCGCGCGGCAGGGACACGTGCTCCGCGTCAAGCGCGAGCTGTCAGCCGACGGACTGCGGTCGGTGCTGACGATCGAGCTGGATGACGCCGCGACCAAGCGCGCGCTCGCCGCGTCGGCCGCGCAGGTGAACAAGGGCGCGAAAGGGAAGAACGATCCCGGCGGCGATATTACCCTTTGACTTCAGCCGCGGGTCGCAGCGGCGGAAGCGACGACTCGATCGCTCGACGCTGCGGCTCGAGCCACGGGGGTAACACGAGTTGCTCGCCGAGATGTTCCGGCTCCTCGTCGGCGGTGAAGCCCGGGCCTTCGGTCGCGAGCTCGAACAGCACGCCACCAGGCTCGAGGAAGTAGACGGACTTGAACCAAAATCGATCGATCACTTCCGTCGGCCGACGACGCGCCTCGGCGATCCGGTCGCGAACCTTGAGCTCCACGCTCTCGTCGGCAACGCGCCAAGCAACGTGGTGCATGGTGCCCACGCCCCACGCGCCGCGTGGTGCGTCGGGTGTCTCGCGAATCTCGATGTGCTTACCGGAGCCGCCTCCGTTCACGCCGAAACGATGCCAGCCGTTCTCCTCGCCGTAGGCGCTGAACTCGAGCACCTCGGTGAGAAACGATGCCGTGAGCGCGAGGTTGTGTTCCCACACGCGGACGCCGTGGAGTCCGCGTACCTGTCGATCAGCGGGAACGGGACTCCGTGGCCATGGCTCGAACTCGCGTTCATCTGCCGTCTCGACGAGCGCGAGATGCTGTCCATGCGGATCGGTGAGCGTGAGCACGCGCTCTCCTCGACGAACCTCTTCGTCACCGAGCTTGGCGCCGTGTTCGGAGAGACGCTGGCGCCAGTACTCGAGGCTGCCTTCGGGAATCGCCAACGAGATTTCGATCCCGAGCCCGGCACCGATCCGGCCGGGGGCTGAGAACCGGAACGGGAAGAACGTGAGATCTGTCCCGGGATGACCATCAGCGTCGGCATAGAAGAGATGGTACGTGCCGGGGTCGTCCTGGTTGACGCTCTTCTTGACGAGTCGCATGCCGAGCACGCCGGCGTAGAAGTCGAGATTCTCCTGCGCGTCGCCGGAGATGGCGGTGATGTGATGGATGCCGGTGATATCGGACATGGTCGTCTCAGTCGTCGAGTGCCACAGCGCGTACGACGGCGGTTCCGTCGCTCCGATAATGTACGGAGACGCGCCAGGGCTGACAGCAGACCTGGCAGTCCTCGACGTAATCCTGCTGTTCACCGCTTCCCGGATCGAGGCTGATCATGTTCGCCTCGCCGCAATACGGACAGGCGACCACGCCGCTCGTGTCGGCGGTGCCGTCGCCGAGCGGAAAGTCGCGATCCAGATCGAAGTCGTTGGGCTGGTCGCTGCCCTGATCGTCGAACGCAAAGCGCATACGTCCAATCTACTGCGCGGCACGAACGACGGTCTTACAATTCCACCATGTCCGATCTCTTCGCCGCTCGCACGCAGATGGCGCTGTCGCTCGGCTTCCACATCGTGTTCGCCGAGATTGGGATCGCGATGCCGCTGATGATGGTGCTTGCCGAGTGGCGCTGGCGCAGCACGGGCGACGACGTGTATCTGCGCCTTGCCAAGCGATGGGCCAAGGGAACCGCGATCCTGTTCGCGGTCGGAGCGGTGTCCGGCACCGTGTTGTCGTTCGAGCTCGGTCTATTGTGGCCGCGCTTCATGCAGTTTGCCGGACCCATCATCGGGCTGCCGTTCTCGCTCGAGGGATTTGCGTTCTTCACGGAGGCGATCTTCCTCGGCGTGTATCTGTACGGCTGGGAGCGCACATCGCCGCGCGCGCATTTGACGGCGGGCTTGCTCGTTGCCGTGAGCGGTGCGGCGTCGGCGATCTTCGTCGTGATGGTCAATGCGTGGATGAACACGCCGACCGGGCTCGTCATGTCCGGCGGCACAATCATACGCATCGACCCGATCGATGGAATGCTCGATCCGTCGTCGTTTCAGCAGAGCCTGCACATGTTGCTGGCCGCGTACGCCGCCACGGGGCTCGCGGTGGCCGGAATCCACGCAGCGATTCTGCTGGGAAAACCAGACGCGCGATTTCACCGGCGCGCGCTCAAGCTCGCACTCGCGGTCGGCGCGCCGGCGGCGATTCTTCAGCCGATCTCCGGCGACTTGAGCGCGCGGACGGTCGCCGTCTGGCAACCAATCAAGCTCGCCGCCCTCGAGGGGCAGTTCACTACCGAGCGCGGCGCGCCGCTTCGCATTGGTGGTTGGCCCGACGCGAACGCTGAGCGAACGCGGTTCGCGATCGAAATTCCGCGTGGTCTCTCGCTGCTCGCGTTTCATGATCCCGACGCTGAGGTACGAGGACTCACGGCATTCCCGCGCGAGAACTGGCCGCCGATACCGCCGGTGCATGTCGGATTTCAAATCATGGTCGCATTGGGAACGGCGATGGCCGTCGTGAGTCTGTGGGCGATCCTGGTCCGGATTCGAGGGGGTGACGTGTCGCGGCATCGCTGGTTGCTACGAGCGCTAGCGGTCGTGACGCCTTTCGGATTCATCGCCACCGAGGCCGGCTGGACGGTGACCGAGGTTGGACGACAGCCATGGGCGGTGCAGGGCATCGTGCGCACCGCAGATGCGGTGACACCAATGCCCGGCCTCATTGTGCCCATGATGACGTTCGCGCTGCTCTACCTCGGGCTGGGCGCGATCGTCATCGCGCTCATTGTCGGCATGGTTCGGGAGACGATGTGAGCGGATTCTTCGCGTGGATCGGCCTTCCGGAGATCGTGGCCGGGGCGATGGTGCTCGCGCTGAACGCATATGTCCTCATGGGCGGCGCGGACTTCGGCGGTGGCGTGTGGGACTTGCTCGCCAACGGCCCGCGCCGTGAGGCGCAGCGCGATCTGATCAGCAAATCCATCGCGCCCATCTGGGAAGCGAACCACGTGTGGTTGATCGTGGTGGTCGTCATGATGTTCACGGCGTTTCCCGTTGCCTTCTCGACGCTGGGTATCGTGCTGCACATTCCAATCAGCCTGATGCTGATCGGCGTCGTGCTGCGCGGATCGGCGTTCGTGTTTCGAAGCTACGGAAGCCGCGCGCGCGCGGAGCGACGACGGTGGGGCGTTGCGTTCGCGAGCGCGAGCGCGATGACTCCCGTGCTCCTGGGAATGATCATCGGCGCGATCGCGAGTGGCGACGTGGCCAAGGCGTCGGGGCGAGTGGGGACTGCGTCGTTTCGAGAAGTCTTCATCTCGCCGTGGCTCGCGCCGTTTCCAATCACGGTCGGCCTCTTCTCGCTGGCTCTGTTCGCGTTTCTCGCCTCGGTCTATCTCACGATCGAAGCAAAGGACGACGCGACATTGCGCGACGATTTTCGCGCGCGCGCGTTGGGTGCCGCGACCGCCGTCGCCGTCTTCGCGGCCGTCGCGCTGCTCCTCTCGCGAACCGCGGCGCCGCGCGTGATGGCAGGCGTCGTCGGCGGCTCGTGGTCGTGGCTGTTACACCTCTGCACGGCGACAGCAGCGATCACGGCGATCGCTGCGCTCTGGCGCCGCAGCTTCCATCTCGCGCGGGTGGCGGCTGCGGCGCAAGTGAGTCTCATTCTCTGGGGTTGGGTGCTCGCGCAGTACCCGTTCGTCATTCCAATGACGCTGACGATTCGCCAGGC
>DASVYG010000223.1:0-7672 GCA_036392315.1 Gemmatimonadaceae bacterium | reverse complement strand
ATCGCTCATCGCGTTGGAGCAGCCTGACGATGCCGGAATTGCGCGTGCTCGTCGTCGACGACGAGATCGGCATGCTCGAGGTCTGTCGGGACACTCTGTGCACGATCAGCGGCGTGGAGATCGACGTCGAGTCTCGCAGCGATAGCGCGGTGTCGAAGCTCGAGCAGCGAAGTTGGGATCTGCTGATTGCCGATATTCGGATGCCGGGCATCAATGGGCTCGAGCTGTTGGAGATCGCCCGGCGGCAGGATCCGCAGCTTCCAGTGCTGATGATGACCGCCTATCCCACCGTCGAGACGGCCGTCGAGAGCATGAAGCACGGTGCCGCTGACTACATCGTGAAGCCATTCCTGCCGGACGATCTTCGCGCCACCGCCCGTCGTCTGCTTGCCGAGCGACGGTTGCGAGATGAGAACGAGCTTCTCAGTGGGCGCGTCGAGCGGCGCTATGCGTTCGGCGATATCGTGGGCGGTAGCATGGCGATGCGCGTCGTGTTCGACGCGATCGAACGCGTAGCGGCCACGGATGTAGACGTTCTGATAACGGGTGAGACAGGCACGGGAAAGGAGCTCGTCGCACGGTCCATTCATCAGCGTGGGCGACGACGTCAAGGTCATTTCGTCCCGGTCGATTGCGGAGCCATTCCGGCGGACCTTCTCGAGAGCGAGTTCTTTGGCCACGAGCGCGGTGCATTCACCGGCGCGAACACGCGACGGTTGGGGCTCGTCGAATTCGCGGCGCACGGCACGTTGTTCCTCGACGAGATCGACCATCTGCCCGCGATCCTCCAGTCCAAGCTGCTGCGCGCACTGCAGGAGCGGCGCATCAGACGTGTCGGCGGCAGTGAGGAGTTGGACGTCGACCTGCGCGTGATTGCCGCGACCTCGGCGAACCTCGAGGAAGAGATCCGCAAGCAGACGTTTCGCTCCGACCTCTACTACCGTATCAATGTCGTCCGCATCGAGCTGCCGCCGCTTCGTCAGCGACCCGATGACATCCCCGAGCTCGTGACGCATTTCGTCGACCGATTCGCGCAGGAGATCGGCCACGAAACCGTAGATGTCGATCGCGAGGCACTCGAAGTGCTCATGGGCTACCCGTGGCCGGGAAACGTGCGCGAGCTACAGAATGTCATCAAGCGCGTGCTCGTCTTCAGCCGTCGGCCGGACATCCGCGTCGAAGACCTGCCCGACGAAATCGTCGCGGCCGCGGGCAACACGGCGGCGGACATGCGCGGATATTTTGCGCTGCGCGAGCAACACAGCAACGCCTTCGAGCGCACATACCTCGAGCAGTTGCTGCGTGTTCACGGCGGCGACGTCGCCGCCGCTGCTACGGAGGCGAAGCTCCCTCGCGGCACGCTCTATCGTCTTCTCAAGAAGCACGACATCAGTTTGACGGAACACCGTCCCTGAGCTGTGGCGCCGGCGCGAATCGCCCGCCGGACATTCACAGTAGTGTGACATCGCGACACGACTCCTCGAACTGCTCACGCGGCAAGGAGTTGGTCCCTCGAAAACTTCGACGCGTCCGCGGACCGCTACTCATCGGCCACGAAGTGTCACAGGCGTGTGAATGCAGCTCCATTTCGCCGCGTGGCAGCGACTCGCGAGTGGTCGGCTAACGCGTTGTCTCGTAGGCACCTGCGACGAATGTCGCGCTGAGGGCCGATTGGTCGAAGTACGGCATCGGTTCTGCCTTTGGCAATGATGCGCGGACGTACGAGGAAAGCCGCGTCAATCACGCTGGAGGCAGCATGTCGTGCTTGCGACTGCAGTGCTAGTGATCAGCCCAACGGGCGAGCTCCGGCGATCGTTGGCCGCGCTGCTCAACGGCTCGTGCGAGGTGACCGATGCGCGCCCTGGGGCTGATGTGCTTCGCGTCCTGCAGCGTGAGCGCCCGGGCGTCGTCATCGTCGATCGAATCGACGAGCGGCCGGAAGCGGCGCAGCTCGAGATCGCGCTGGTGAAGGAACTGTGTCCGCAAGCGCGCGTCATCGCCCTCAGCCGCAATTCATCGGACGCGGATGCGTTCGTGGTCGAACAAGGAATCTTCTGCTACGTCGCGACGCCCTGCGAGGGCGAGCTGGTAAGGTTGATCCAGGCCGCCACGCGCGCCGCCGACGCGGAGGTCATTCGAAACTCATGAGCATGCAGCGACGAGACTTTCTCAAATCCGGATTGCTGTTCGCCGGCGGTGCGGCGGCGGGCGCGATTGCGCCCGGAGACTCGGGTGCCGCGGCAACAGCGGCGTCGAGTGGGCCGCGCGCCGCGGCCACTTTGGCGCTCACGCCGGACGGCGACCTCGTGGTGACACACGCACCAGGTGACGCGCCGGCGCGACCAACGCCGGACCAAGTCCGGCGCGGCGTGCCCGGCAAACGATGGGTCATGGTGATCGATCTCGCGAACTGCGATGGCTGCGGCATCTGCTCGCAGACGTGTGCGAAGAGCCACTTCGTCCCCTCCGATCGTCAGTGGCTTCGCGTCTTTCGCATGCAAGACGGCGCAGACACCGCTCCGTATTGGCTCCCGCGCCCGTGCTTTCACTGCGACAATCCACCGTGCGCGCGCGTGTGTCCCGTGGGCGCGACGTTCAAGCGCGATGATGGCATCGTACTCATCGACAACGAGCGGTGCATCGGGTGTCGGTTCTGCATGGCAGCGTGCCCCTACTCGGTGCGCACGTTCAACTGGAGCCGACCGAACGATCCCGCCGCCGCCACGGCGCGCGGCTATTCACCTGAATGGGGCTACCCGCGTCGCGTCGGAACGGCCGAGAAGTGCGACTTCTGCCCCGACATGGCGCGCGACGGAAAGCTCCCACATTGCGCCGGCGCGTGTCCGATGGGCGCGATCTGGTTCGGCGACGAGAATGAGGACGCGGTCACGAATTCTCGCGGCGAAACCGTCCGACTCTCGAAGCTTCTGCGCGACCGCGCAGCCTTCCGCGAGCTCGAAGAGCTAGGCACCAAGCCGCGCGTCTACTATCTGCCGCCCGACAACCGACACTATCCCGCGCCCGGTGAGCCCGGCGCCAACACCGGCAACCAGCGTACAGGAGTGGTGCAGAGATGAGTGCGACGACGTTACCCGTCCCCACCCGCGGAGCGCTGCGGGCCGACCGCCCCGATGTGACGGATCTCGAGAGCGACTTGCTCGCCACGCTGGAACCAGTGGGCCAACTGGGCCGGCTATGGATCGCCGGTCTATCTGTTGTCTGTGGCGCGGCTCTCGTCGCGTGGATCTACCAACTCGTGAACGGGCTCCGCGTGACCGACATGCGGAACTACGTCTCATGGGGCGCGTACATGACGAACTTCGTGTTCTTCATTGGCATCAGCCACGCCGGTACGCTGATCTCGGCCATTCTTCGCGTAACAGACGCCGGTTGGCGCCGGCCCATCACACGAATGGCCGAGGCGATCACGGTCATCGCGTTGCTCGTTGGCGCGAGCATGGTGGTGATCGACATGGGGCGACCGGATCGCGTGTTGAACCTGCTCCGCCACGGCCGCTTCCAGTCGCCCATCCTGTGGGATCTCGTGTCGGTGACGACGTATATCACCGGCAGTTTCCTGTATCTCTACGTGGCGATGATTCCGGACATGCCGATCCTCGCGCAGGCGGCGCGGGAGGCCGGCCGCTCCAAGCGCCTCGTTCGACTGTACGAGCTACTGTCGCTCGGCTATCAAGAAACCCCCGAGCATCGCCGGCGTCTGGCGCGCGCGCTCGGCGCAATGGCGGTGATCATCATTCCAGTGGCCGTGTCGGTGCACACGGTGGTGTCGTGGGTGTTCGGCATGACGCTCCGGCCGGGTTGGCACAGCACGATCTTCGGCCCGTACTTCGTGATCGGAGCGATCTTCTCGGGGACGGCAGCGATCATCACTGCGATGGCCTTGTTCCGCCGTGCCTACCACCTCGAGCTGTATCTCCGTCCTGAGCATTTCCACAAGCTGGCCAAGATTCTGCTCGCGCTGTCGCTGCTGTACGCCTACTTCACGCTGAGCGAGTATCTCACCACATGGTATGGCGGCGCCTCGACGGAGGTCCGCCTGCTCGATCGCCTCGCCGGCGACACGGGCTTCGGGATGGCGTTCTGGCTGTGGGCGGCGTTCGGGTTGTTCGTACCGATCGCGTTGCTGCTGTTCCCGAGTCGGCGCTCGCTTCCCTCGATCGTCGCGGCCTCCGTGCTGATCAACATCGGGATGTGGCTCAAGCGATATCTCATTGTCGTACCCACGCTCGAGACGCCGTACCTCCCCGCATCGTCGGCAGGCATCACGCCGCACTATTTCCCGAGCATCGTGGAGTGCACGATCACGGCGGGCGCATTCGCCGCCTTCATGCTTTTGTTCACGCTGTTCTCGCGGCTGTTCCCGATCCTGTCCATCTGGGAAACAGCGGAGGATGCAGAGGAAGAAATGGCGACCGAATCGGCGCCGCGTGCGGGCCGAAACAGACCGGTGCTCGCCGCGTTCGGGATCATTCTGGTGGTCGGCCCGCTGACGTCGTTCGGCGGAGTGCGCAGTGCTGAAGCGCAGATGCCGGCGAGCGCCGACGTAGCGACGCCGCCGCGTCCGACGAACGTTCGGATCGCAGTCAAACGCTCGACCGAAGACGGGCAGGACATGCTCGTGGGAACAGTCACCGAAGATGGACGTCCCGTTGCCGGGGCCACCGTCGCATTCTCGGTGACTCGGACGTTTGGAAACATGACCCTCGGCACAGACCAGACTTTGGCCGACGGCAGCGCTGCCGTTCCGTTTCCGCACGGGCTGCCGGGCGATGTCGCCGGCCAACTTCAGGTGCGCGCGACGCTGCAGACGCCGGCGGAGCTGGCGGGGACGAGCGCCGCCGCCGCGATACGCGGCGATACGCCGGCACAGACGACGAGCGGCACTGAACCACGAGCCCTCTGGTCCACGCGGCCGCCGCTCGCGCTCGTCGCCACGATCGGCTGCCTGCTTCTCTGCGTCTGGAGCACCTATGCCTTTGTCGCGGGGCAACTCATCGCGATGGCACACATCAAACTGGAGGGTTGAGCGATGTCACGTCTTCGCATGGTTTCGTTCACCGCACGCGGTGCGGCGATTTCCTTCGCGCTTCTGGCGCTCGCGGGTCGCGCAACCGCGGCACGTGCACAGGGAGCGCACGGCGGCACGCCGTGGGACGCGCCCGAGCGTGCTGCGCATCGCTCGAACCCAGTGGTAGCGACGGACGCGGCGGTGGATCGTGGGCACGCGCTCTTTCATCAGACATGTGAGCTCTGCCACGGAGCGAAGGGCCACGGCGACGGTCCGATGTCGACGTCGCTGAATCCCAAGCCGGCCGATCTTGCCTCGGAGCACGTGCAGTCGCAGACGGACGGCGCTCTTTTCTGGAAGATCTTCTCGGGGCGAGGCATGATGCCGAGCACGCAGGCCACGCTCAGCGATGAGCAGCGGTGGGCGGTGATCGATTACATCCGCACGCTCGCGCCGAAGCGGCAGTAGGTCGGCCGTCGCCGACCAAGCGGAGTCGCGCCGCACGGCGACACCGTGAACGGTGTGGTACGTCGTCCGTGTAGCCAAGGAGGGCATATGCAGTCCGACGTCTTGAGAGTAGATGACCGAGCGCACCCGACAGCGGAAGAAATCGCGGCACTACGCCGTGCGGTTGAGGAATGCTACTGCGGGTTGGGGCCGGCGTGTCCTTCCTGGCGGGAAATGTCGCCTGCACAGCGCGAGGAATGCTCGCTGGACAAGCGACTGACCGCGCAGAGGTTCTGGAAGAACGGGATGTAACCGTGGTGGCAGAGCACGCACTGGTGCCGATCCGGGTGCTCGAGCCGCACCCGGTTGCGGCACCATTCCGTGTTACCTGCGCGCGTGGTATCGTTTGCCGACGTGGCGGCGAACGGCCGGAGCCGGCGCGCCATGAGGATCAGTTGACCGTACATCCGGCGATTCCCGCGCCGACCACTCCGGAGACTCATGATTTACCAGACCACGACCACCGCTCCAACCATGCGTATTCGCTCACACGCCATCGGCATTGTGCTGGTCGTTGCCGCCATAGGCCTCGGCGCGTGTAACACTGATCGCGACACGGCGGCCACGGCACCGGCGCGTGAAACAGGTGTCCCGAGTTACACGTCGACCGCTGGCGGTACGAAGGTCGTGAATGTGAGCGACGACACCACCGCGCAGAACGAGACCCCGATCGCCGTGAACCCGCTCAATCCGCAAAATCTGCTCACCGGAAACAACGATTGGAATTTCAATAACGGCTGTGGCGTCAACGTGAGCTTCGATGGCGGCAAGACGTGGACGAAAACGCTGCCGAACGGATTTATTCCGGCGATCACGCGCTTCACGAACGACCCAACCGTCCCGGGGACCGGCATCTACGATTTCGGCGGCGATCCCGCCGTGGCGTTCGGTCCGGACGGTGTCGCGTACTTTGCATGCTTCGGCTATCGCGGAACGCAAACTGCGCTGTTGCTCAGCCGCTCCACCGATGGTGGGAGAACATGGCCCAACGATCCGTCGCAGCTGGCGCTGGTGACGGCATTCCAGGGCCAGGGGGTCGCCCGCGGATCGAACGGACAGCTCCCTGATCACGATGCGATCTACGTCGCCAGCGACGGGACGATCTACGCGACCTGGGCGCAGTTCAACGGACTCGGATCGCATTCGCCCGTCTACCTCTCGACGTCGACCGACGGCGGTCGATCGTTCAGTCGGCCGGTGACCGTGAGCAGCGGGTCGGTATTGAGCGATCAGGATCAGCGCATCGTTACCGATCCGGCGACGGGCACGGCATACGTGACGTTCGACAACTCGGTGCAGGGCGGAAAGGGCACGGCGATGTTCGTGAGCGTGTCCACCGATCGCGGCCGATCATGGAGCAAGCCAGCGCAACTCGGCACCTTTCAGAATCCGGTCTGCCTATTTCCGACCTTCTGCTTCAACATCAGCGGCGGACAGTTTCGGGGGCCTGGCTCGTATCCGGCGCCGGCGTTCGATCCGACGCGCCATCGGCTGTACGTGGCGTACACGGACATCATTGCCGGCCGCGCGCAGATTCTGTTGACGCACGCCGACGCGAGTGATCCGACGCGATGGTCGGCGCCTCAGATCGTCGCCCCGAGTGCCGGCGATCGCATCAACGTCGAGATGAGCATCGAGCCCGCGAACGGTCGGATCGATCTCATGACGAACGATCGCAGTTGGACCGGCAATACGCTGTTCGATATTACATATCTCTCGAGCGGCGACGGCGGGTCCACCTGGTCGGTCAAGCGCGTCACGAGCACCAGCTGGGACCCGTCGCAATATGGTGTTCCGGACGGCTCGACGATCCGCCCATTCATTGGCGATTACGATGGCATCGTGTCTCTCTCGACGGGGGCGGGAATCGTGTGGACGGGGCCGGGCAAGACCTTCGGCGTTCTTCCGACAAACCTCGAGGTGTTCTACAGCACCGTTACCCCGTAGATCGCAGCGTCGGTCGCGTGTGACGCAATGAGAGTTCTCCTACAGTACGGAAGAGAAGGGCTGGCCGTCGATCTTCCGTCGACGAATGTCCGCGTCATCGAGCCTACGTTCGTCCAAGGACTGCCCGACGAGGCGCGCGCGTTCGAGGAGGCGGTGCGCCGGCCGATCGGCGGGCGACCGTTGCGCGAG
>DASVYG010000222.1:0-2374 GCA_036392315.1 Gemmatimonadaceae bacterium | reverse complement strand
CTCCGGTTGGAACAACGTCGCCACGAAAAAAGGGTGCGCCTCCAGCTCGACTCCGCGCACCTCGCCCGCGAGGTCCTCCGCCGTCACGCGTAACGGCCCAGTCGTGAGTGCCGCTCGAACTGCCGGGTTGAGCCCGTAGCGGCAGTGGTAGCCCTCGACGGCTTCGGGCGCACCGTACGCGTTCCACAGCCGCGACCCGGTCTGGAATCGCACTGTTCCCTGCGCCTCGACAAGCGTGCACTCGAGCGGTGTCACGACGAGGCGCTCGGCGCCCGGCGAGTCTTCGGCGTGCGCGGCGTCCATCCAGCCGAGCACCGTGCGGGCGTACTCGAGAATGGCGTACTGAAAGCCGCCGCACGTCCCGAGGAAGGGGCGCCCGCGCTCTCGGGCGAATCGAATGGCGCGCAGCGCACCCTCAGCGCTGCGATACGGGCTCGCGGGTACACACCAGAGCGCGTCGAACGCGGCCACGCGGGCGTCGGTCGCGATCTCCTCGGTGGACACCCACTCCGGCGTAACCGAGATGGGCACCGCCGCCGCGGCGAGTGAGAGCGCTCGGGGTATCGCCTGATGTGCCGTCACCGACGGGTCATAGTCCCCGATCAGTCCGACTCGAATCGGAGTGAACATGTCTGCCAATTTATGACTGACGGCGGCCCCGCCTAGTCGTCGAGCGTCGGTAGCGACTTTAGAACGTCGGCAGCACGCGGCCGGTCATGAACGAGATCGTCCTTTCGAATCTTTCCGTCCCGAAACACGATGACGCGTTTGGCAAACTGCGCAACATCGTGTTCATGCGTTACCATGACGATCGTCAGGCCCTGATCGTTCAGCGCTTGAAACACGTCCATGATCTCGACCGACGTTCGGCTGTCGAGATTGCCCGTCGGTTCGTCCGCCAGAAGGATCGCCGGGCGATTCACGAGCGCGCGCGCAATGGCGACACGTTGCTGCTGTCCGCCAGACATCTGCGACGGAAAGTGAGCGGCGCGGTCCGCGAGACCCACGAGCGCGAGAGCGTCTGTCGCCCGCTTCGTACGCTCGGCGTTCGTCATGCGTGAGTATAGCGTCGGCAGCGCCACGTTCTCGAGCGCGGTCGTCCGCGCGATCAGATTGAACCCCTGAAAGACGAAGCCGAGGCGCTGATTCCGAATCCCGGCGAGGTCGTGCTTGCCGAGCATCGACACATCGACGCCGTCGAGCAGGTATCGACCAGACGTCGGCCGGTCCAGGCAACCGAGGATGTTCATGAACGTGGACTTGCCGCTGCCGCTCGCGCCCATGATCGCGACATAGCCGCCGGCTTCGACGTCCACGCTCACACCGCGGAGTGCATGCACGCGCGTCTCACCCATCTCGTAGTACTTGTGGGCGTCCTCCACGCGCAGCATGAGCGGACCGGCCGACGCGCTCACCGGGGGCCATTCTATCGGGCTCGTCGCGGTCATCGTGTTACCGGCGTATTCCCTGCGAGCCCGGCGGCTGCGCCTTCGACACGAGTGCACCGGTCACGATCTCGTCACCCGGTTGCAGCGTTCCTGCGAGCGTCGACGTCACCTCCGTGAACGCATGATCGGTGAGACCGATCGCAATTTGCACCGGTGTGATCGTGCGGTCGGGGAGCAGCTTCCACACGACGGCGGTTTCGCGCGTCATCGCGCGCGACGAGTGCCCGCCGCTGTCCGCCGGCGAGGCGACGGACGCCTCCGCCTCGGAGATCTTCGCTTTGACGTACAGCGCCCGAACATCCTCGGGCGACAGCGGCGGCTTGTAGCGGAGTCCGGCGTTCGGAACCTTCATCACCTGCTGAACGGTCGCGATCGGGATCGTCGCGTACGCCGTCATTCCAGGAAACAGCTTGAGCTCGGGATTCTGGAAGTCGATGATCGCGTCGTATGTGACGACGTTCTGGATCGTCGTCGGGTTCATGCGAATCTGGCTGACGACTCCGCGGAATGTTTCCTTGGGAAAGGCATCGACTTTGAACGTTGCCGGCTGGCCCACCTTGATGCGACCGACGTCGGACTCCTGCGTCTTGGCGTAGAGCTGCATCTTGGTCAGGTCCTGCGCGATGGTGAATATCGTCGGGGCCTGGAGCGACGCGGCAACCGTTTGGCCAACGTCGACATTGCGGGCGACCACGATGCCGTCGATCGGCGAACGGATGATCGTGTGATCGAGATTCGTTCGCGCGACAGCAACGGCGGCCGTCTTCTGATTCACCGCCGCCTTGGCTTGGGTCACGTTCGCGGCCGCCGCATCGACTGACGCGCGAGCCGACGCGTCGTTGGCGCGCGCCTGCTCCAACTCCTGTTCGGTCGACACCCTCGTCTTCGCCAACGACGAGATACGGTTGAAGTCTCGCTGTGCCTGA
>DASVYG010000221.1:0-43074 GCA_036392315.1 Gemmatimonadaceae bacterium | reverse complement strand
GTCGTGAGCCGCGGCATCAAGGAGGCTCTCGAGCGCCGCGCCGATCGTACGGCGGCGAACATCATCGTAGACGCCAAAGACGGCGTCGTCACCCTGACCGGCAGCGTGCCCTCGTTCGGTGAGCGCCGCGCGGCAGAGGGGGCGGCATGGTCGGCGCCAGGCGTAACGGAAGTGCGCGATGCACTCGCGGTCGTGTTTTGACCACCGGAAGAGGTATCCATGGACAGAACAATGAATGCGCCGGTCGGCACACGAACGATCATCATTCCCGCCGGCGCGATGTTGCCGGGGGATCTCTCAGTGCCGGCGGACGCGAAGGGGATCGTGGTTTTTGCGCACGGAAGCGGGAGCACCCGTAAGAGTCGGCGGAATCAGCGCGTCGCGGCTCGTCTACAGGACGCGGGATTCGCGACGCTGCTGTTCGATCTCTTGACCTCGGACGAGGAGTCGCTCGACACGCTGACAGGCCGCCTTCGCTTCGATGTGCCGTTGCTCGCCGAGCGACTTGCGAAGGTGACCGACTGGCTTCGGTCGCAGACGGACACGCGTGGCCTTGGCGTCGGGTATTTCGGCGCGAGCACCGGTGCGGCCGCGGCGCTCGTTGCCGCCGCGGCGTTGCCGACCCAGGTGCGTGCCATCGTGTCGCGCGGGGGCCGACCGGATCTTGCCGGACCGTACCTCGCACGGGTTGCGGTGCCGACGCTGTTGATCGTGGGCGGCGCCGATGCTCCCGTCATCGGAATGAACCAGTCGGCGTTGCGACAACTGGCCTCCTCCACGAAGCAACTCGTCATCGTGCCGGGTGCGACGCATCTCTTCGAAGAGCCCGGGGCGCTCGACCGAGTCTCCGAGCTCGCTCTGGACTGGTTCGATCGGTATCTGGCGGGCGCCCGATCACCGAGTGCAATTCCGGCACCGCTCGGCTCGTAGGCTCTTCAGCATCAGAGGCGTAATATGAAAAGCAACATTGGAGTTCTCTCGACCGTCACACTGCTCGTCACTGTCATCGCGTGCGGGCCGTCGGATGCCGCCAAGCGGCGTGCCGACAGCGCGGTGGCGGCGGCGGCCAAGGCACACGTGGTGAGCCAGGCGGGAGAGGTGCTCGGCGCTCGGCGCGAGGCACAGACGTTCTTCGACAGCGCACGGGCGAGCTTTCTCCTGAAGCGCCGCGCGGCGGCGTCCAAAAGCTTGCGAGACGCTGCGGCGTTCACGCGCGAACAAGCAGACCGCGCCACGGGATTGGATAAGGATGCCCTCGCCAACTCGGCCAAGGAACTCGATCGTCTGGCAACCGGTGTCGCCAACCACTCCGTGAAGTCAGTCAAGACGCTGGACTACGCCTTCGCGCGAACGCAGGTCGCGGAAGCACAGTATCACTATACGGGAATGCTCGCCGCTTGGAACAAACGCGACGGTGGGGTGGCTGGGGCCGAGCTGACGATGGCGATCGATCATCTCGATCGCGGCGTGAGCGATGCCGGGCTGCGTCTCGCCCCCGAAGCGCAGGCGACACTCGTCGAAGTTCGCTCGCTCGCTGCAGAGATGACGAAAGGCTCCGTCCTGGTGGCGGCGGACGTCGAAAAAACGTTGACGACGTTCGACGCTGAGCTGCAACGGATCACGACGCTCGTGGCCAAGAAACGATAGCCCACGACGAAGCTTACGTGCGCGGCCGCACCATGAGCACGGCTCCGGGTGCGCCGCGCATCACCTCGTCGGCCACGCTGCCGAGGAAGAGACGTGACAGTCCTCGGCCGTGTGAGGCCATCGCAACGAGGGATCGCTCGAGGCCAGCCGCGTGCGCGAGAATCGCGGCGCCGGGAGACGCGTGCGCCTCGACGCGCGCATCAGCCGACGAGTAGCAATTGCCTCCGCGGCGGACGAGGCCGTCCAGATACGCGTTGGCCTCGCGCATCGAGTCCTCGCGTGATTGCTTGGGATCGACCACACGCAGAAAGACGAGTCGTGCGTTCGATGCCCGGGCGACGTCTGCAGCGGAACACAGAACTTCCTCCGCGAACGCGGAGCCGTCCAATGCGACGATGACGTTGGCGAACGGCGCCTCCGTTGAAGCGCGATCCGGAACGACGGCGTCGCTCCGCGGCCGCAGCATGAGGACGGGCGCCGACGAGTGGCGGAGAACGTCCGTGGCGACGCCGCCCAACCACGCTCGGCGAATTCCCGTGCGCCCGTGGGTCGACATCACGACGAGTGGTGCCTTCGCAGCCTCGACTCGCGCACAGATGGCCGTGACCACGTGGCCGTCGAGGAGCGACCATTCGACGTTTCCCGAGAGGTCCGGCTGAAATCGCGCCGCGACCGCCTCGAGGTATGCCTCCTCCTGATTGCGGAAGAATTCGTCCCACGTGGGGGTTCGATACCCCGGGTTGTGCGGGCCCTCGTGCACATGGAGCAGGAGCAACGTGGCGTGGCTTCGCGTCGACAAGAACGCGGCTGGGTCTACGGCCTGCGCCGCGAACGCCGATCCATCGAGCGGCACGATCAGAGTCGAGTACATCGGGCCCTCCGCGACTGCTGTACTCCTCCCGACAAACCTACCCTGTTAGCCGAGTAGCGAAGCCAGTACGCGAGACTCCGTACGTCGCAATCGAGACAACGCACGCTCCTTGATCTGCCGCACGCGCTCGCGCGTCACACCGAGCAAGGTGCCGATCTCTTCGAGCGTCATCGCTTCGGCGCTGTCGAAGCCGAAGTACAGACGAATCACCATGCCTTCGCGGCCCTTGAGTCGTGTGAGCGCGGTTCGAACCGCCACCTCACGCGCCGCATCAGTGAGGTCGTCATCGGGGGCGGCGCTGACCTCGTCGGGAACATAGTCGAACAGTCGTGCATCGTCGCCCGAGCCGATCGGCGCGTCGAGCGACAAGTATCCCGGCGCGATTTGCATCGTGTTCGCGATCTCTTCCTCGCTGATGTCCATGTCCGCCGAGACTTCTTGCCGTGTCGGATCGCGCCCGAGCTCCTGAAGCAGCGCGTTCGTCCGCTTCCCAATGCGATGTACTCGCGCGGCACGGCTCAGCGGCATGCGAATGATGTGCGACTGTTCGGCGAGGGCTTGATAGATCGCCTGACGAATCCACCAGACCGCGTACGAGATGAACTTCGTTTCCCGCCGCTCGTCGAATTTCTGCGCCGCGCGAATGAGTCCGACGTTGCCTTCGTCGATCAGATCACTGAATGGCACACCTTGATGCCGATACTTCTTGGCGACCGAGACGACGAATCGAAGATTGGAGCAGACCAGTCGTTGAAGCGCGTCGCGATCGCCATTGCGGCTCCGGCGCGCGAGATCGACCTCCTGTTCGTGCGTCAGCAGCGGATAGGCCGCGATCTCCTGCAGATATCGATTGAGCGAGTCGTCGACAGGCTCTCGGGTCCGGCGTGTCGTTGAGCGTTTCATCGCGCGCCACTGTGTTGATCGTCTCTGCGGATGCGTCAATGGAGCTTACCGACGCCCGGCTCTCGGATGCGTCGGCAAAAGCCGGAATCTCGTGTGAGGAGATTGCCGACCGCGCTCGGGCGCAGCGACGGGCGCCGCGTCGATTCCTGCCCCCATTCGTAATGTCGGGGAATCTCGTCGAAGCCAAGCGAATCCTCGGACAGACGCAGCCGGCTGCACGCGACACCGTGTATTTCGCTGCGACCGTTGGACTTCACACAGGAGGAACCATGTTTGCGCGCGATGCGATGACGATCAGCCCCGCTGTAGCCACGACCGACGACTCAGTGCAGCGCGCCGCCGAGCTGATGCGCGACTGGGACGCCGGCCTCATTCCAGTCGTTGCGAATCTGGCGACCATGGAGCTCGTGGGCGTGATCACGGACCGTGACATCGCGACACGGTGCGTGGCCGCGCGACATCTCGGCGGCTGCGATGTGACCGCGCACATGACCAGTCACAAACTCGTGACTGTCTATCCGGAAACGCCGCTTCAGGCCTGCGCCGTCCGAATGCAGCAAGCACAAGTTCGTCGACTCCCGGTCGTGGATGTCGACGGCCGACTTGTCGGCATGCTATCGGTTGCGGATATCGCGCGAAAGCTGGCGTCGATCGACCCGGTGATCGTGGCGACGCTGGTCGAGCAGATCTCGCAACCCATCGGCGTTCACGTCTGATGCCGGGACGGGAGCGTCCACCGGTCGACTCGGCACAACGCCCGCCGCACCATCGATTGTCGCAAGTGATGTGGCTGGTGCTCGCCGTAGCGCTGCTCTTCGGTCCGGAGCTCTTCAGCCGCGGCCAGGAACGCCGGCGTGTGCCGTACAGCACGTTCGTGGCTCTCCTCGATTCGAATCGCGTGGCGAAGGTCGAAGTCGGAGACGCGTCGATTCGCGCGACGCTGAAGGCACCAGACTCGGCCGGCCGGCGAGAGGTCGAGGTCAACCGTGTCGACCCGGCGCTGGTGGCCGAGTTGCGCAACCGCGGAGTGGAGTTCTCATCGACACCCTCGGGTGGCTGGTTCAGCGGCCTCCTGGTGTGGATGCTTCCAACGCTGCTGCTTCTCGCCGTCTGGATCTTCATCGCCCGGCGCAGCGTGGCTCAGCAAGCGTCGTCGGTGCTGGGTATCGGTCGGAGTCGTGCGCGGATCTACGCGGAGCAGGACACAAAGGTCACGTTCGACGACGTCGCGGGCATCGACGAGGCGAAAGCAGAGTTGAAGGAGGTCGTGTCCTTCCTGCGCGATCCCAAGGGCTTCGCGCGACTCGGCGCACACATGCCCAAGGGGGTCTTGCTCATTGGTCCGCCGGGGACGGGCAAGACGCTCCTCGCGCGCGCCGTGGCGGGCGAGGCAGGTGTTCCGTTCTTCTCGATCAATGGCTCCGAGTTCGTCGAGCTGTTCGTCGGCGTCGGCGCCGCACGCGTGCGCGACTTGTTCGAGCAGGCGCGACGAATGGCGCCGTGCATCATCTTCATCGATGAGATCGACGCGCTGGGGCGGGCGCGCGGCGCGAGCTCACTCGTCGGGACGAACGACGAGAAAGAGCAAACCCTCAACCAACTCTTGGCCGAGCTCGACGGATTCAACCCGGAGTCGGGCGTCGTGCTGTTGGCGGCAACGAATCGTCCGGAGATTCTCGACCCTGCCCTGCTCCGTGCCGGCCGGTTCGATCGCCAAGTGCTGGTCGATCGTCCCGATCGCCTGGGCCGCGCACAGATTCTTCGCGTGCACGCGAAGAAGATCGTTCTCGCGGCGCAGCTCGATCTCGATCACGTCGCCGGACTGACGCCGGGCTTCACCGGAGCGGACTTGGCCACGCTCGTGAACGAAGCTGCGCTCGTGGCGACGCGTCGCAGCGCGGACGCCGTCTCGATCGAGGACTTCACCAATGCGGTGGAGCGGGTGGTCGCCGGTCTTGCGAAAAAGAGTCGCGTGCTCAGCCCGCGCGAGCGCGCGATCACGGCCCATCACGAAATGGGGCACGCGCTCGTTGCGCTCGCGACGCCCGGCGCCGATCCGGTGCAGAAGGTCTCGATCATCCCACACGGGCTCTCGGCACTCGGCTACACGCTGCAGCGGCCGGCCGAGGAACGATACATCACGACGCGACATGAGCTCGAGGGAAAACTCACAGTGCTGCTGGGCGGGCGAGCGGCGGAGATCGTGGCATTCGGCGAGCTGTCGACCGGCGCGGCCGATGATCTGACGCGTGCCACGTTGCTCGCTCGCGAAATGGTGGCGCGGTTCGGCATGGATGAGACGATCGGAAATGTCGTCTATGCCGCGCCAACCGGCGCGCTGGAGCAACCTGCGAGCCTGGCGGAGCTGGAGCCGCGCGCGTACAGCGAACAGACGGCACGCGAGATCGAGCTCGGCGTACGCTCGCTCACGCAACAGGCGCTCGATCGCGCCGTCGCGATCTTGACCCGGAATCGTGCCGCGCTCAACGCCGGCGCAGCGCTCTTGATCGAGCGCGAAACGCTGACTCGCGACGAGCTCCCGCACGTGCTGGCTGACGAGAGCGGCGGCCCGCATCTCACGCCGCCGGTGCCGGTGCAATTAGCGTCCTAGAAAGCAAGACTCCTCGCGGCGATTGATGTTCGCCGCGAGGAGTCGGGCGCGACATCACATCAGCGCTCTGACGAGACCGGGTCCGGCGCCGGCTTCGCCGTCGCACTGGACGACTTGGGCGCCTCGACCACGCCGCTGACACCGATCGGACGGTGGAGCAGCAGCGGCAGACCGCTTCCGCGGAGGATCTTGTCGGCGACGCTGCCCAGGAAGAAGCGCGACGCGCCGCGTCCGTGGGTCGTCATCGTGATCGCATCCACTTGATGACCGGCGGCGAAATCGATGATCGCCTGAGCAACGCGCGGGGCGACAACCACGTGCGCTTCGACGGGGACACCCGCGTCGTCCGCAACGCGCCGCGAGACTTCGTCGAGTTGCTGCTTGGCGTCTTCCACCAATTGGGCCGTCGCTTGATCGTCTTGAACAAACGGCGGATAGGCGAATGCCATGTCGACATCGACCGTCATGAGCGGTACGGGTTGAACGACGCGAAGCAGCGTGACGTGCGCGCCGCTGCACCGAGCGAGCGCCACCGCGGAGGGAAGGATGTCTCCGGCCAGCGCCGACCCGTCGAGCGGAACGAGGACGTGCTTGAAGAGATGATGCGCCGCGAGACGATCGGCCTTGTTCTCGACCGGACGCAGCATCAGCACTGGAACGGATGAATGCCGGAGCACACCATCGGCCACACTCCCGAGCCACGCGCGGCTGAGCCCCGTTCGACCGTGCGACGTCATCACGATTAGATCGGCATCGACATCCCAGGCTTGCTTGCAGATCGAGTCGACCGCCTCCCCGCGAACTACGGCGTACGTCACCGCCACGGATGCACCAGTGATCAGCTCGCCGGCGATCCACTCCAGGTACTTCTCTTCGTCACTCCACTGCTCGGCGTTCCACGGCTCATCGTTGAATCCGGCGAATGGCAACGGCTGGTGCACCAACACCAGATCGATCGCCGCGTGGGATGCGCGAGCGATCGCGGCCGCCGGGCCGACCGCCTGCTCGGCAAGCGGAGAGCGATCGAGCGGGACCAGCAGCTTCCTGAACATGACGCCTCCCGGGCGCGTGTATTTCGAGCAAACGATACGCCAGGCCACGACCGGTCACAGTCGGCGATCAGGGTAATTCCTGTCAGGATGTTCGCGGCTGTCCGTAGGCTGCTCCCTGACTCGAACGAGAAGCAGCCAACGATTACGCGATCACAAGTGCATCAGCGCGGCCCCAATCGCCGGGTTGCATTGCGCGGCCGGAAGCAGTTGCTCGATGACCGCTTCGACGCTCGCGCCCGACGCTTTCGCGATCACTGGCGCGGCATGTCCGTCGCGACGCCAGGCCACCCGTCGCTCGACCATCAGCGTTCCGTGATACCGTCGCCCGTGAAACAGCGACATGACCGGAGTGACATCGATAGCGACGAAGCCACCGCCCGGTAGTTCACGCGAGTACGCGCGCTGCGTCTTTAGTTTCCGCCACATACGCACCTCCTCGTTGTCGATGTCAGCGAGCCACGGACTCGTCCGGCACGACGAGGACCGAGCACCGCACGGCAAGCAGCAGCGGCTCGGCGAGATTCGCCAGGAAGCTTCGCATGGGTCCGGGGTCGCCGCGATTCGGCACCGCGACGAGTTGCGCATTGACGTCGCGCACTAATCCAAGAACACCGGCAAGCATGTCTCCGACCACATCGATTCGCGCGAGCTCGAGGGCATCGAGTCGGTTTGCGAGCTCCGGTCCGCACGCGCTGTCGGCGAGCTCGCGCGCGGATTTGAACTTATCGCCGCTCTGTCCCGAAGCCGAGGGACTCGGCAGCGCAATCCAAACCTTCGCGCCAGCGGGCAGGCATGCGACGGCCGCGCGCAGGGTCGGCGCGTGCACTTGTCCGTCGGGCAGCGCGACAACACAGCGCGTCGGGACTTCGCAATCGGGTGCCGCGGCGTAGACCGGGACCCGCAGGTAGCGCGCAACGCACCACGCGGTGTGCCCGGCGTAACGTCGCTCGTCCGGGTTCAGCTCCCCAAGTCCGAGCACGACCAGGTCGGTGGCGGCAGCGCTCGCCAGCCGAACGATCACTGAGCCGGGATCGCCAACTTCGAGCCGCAATGGCCACGCGCGCGCCTCGGGGATCGATCGGCGCTGCTTGCGCACGGCGCGAAGCAAGGCCGCTGCCTCGCCTCGTTCCGGCGCTTCGCATTGGTCGAACCCTCGCCGCTCGGGGCATGCGGGGAGCGGAATACGCGGCGAGTACACGGCTGTCATCTCGACCGACGCGCCGGACCGTTCGGCAAAAAGTCGCGCTACGGTGATGGCGGCATTCGATGCCGGCGACGCGTCGCTCGCGACGAGAATGCTGCGGGGCCAAGCGGGCCGTGGATCGTCGCCATGCCTCGGAAGCGAGCGCGCCTCCACGACGCCCGTTCGTGGCAGAGTATGCTCGGGCAGCGGACACACAAGCGTCTCGATCGACATGTGGCAAAGCGACAGTGAGATGTTTTGGCGCGCGTGTCGACGGTCGCGACTCCGTCGACCACAAACAGAAGATGTTGCGGGACGAGCGCAGCGTCAGTCGGCGTCTTTCAACGCCTTCGTGAGGCAACGCCCGACAATTCGCTCTCGCCAGAAGGCGCGTGAGTCGCAGAGCTAGCGAGCACGACGATCGAACGCGCCCCGACCGTATAGCTGTCTGATGTGAGCATCGCCCCGTCGCCCGGGGCGCGGAAGTCATCGGGGCTCGCACGCGACGTGTCGATCACGCGACACCAATCGCCGGCGCCTCCTTCCTGCACGTTGAAGATCAGCGCTTCCTGCGATGCGTTGATCATGACGTAGATGTCGCCGTCACCCTGCGACGCACCGTGAAGACAGTACGCCAGCGCCTGTGATTCAGACGATGCATCGACGCCGGGACCGACGCCGTACCATCGCACGTCGTCACGCCAAAACCGCGAGCGGCCGAGTGACGGATGCGCTTTCCGAAACGCGACGGCCAGCTTGACGAACCGGACCATGTCGGCGAAGCGTTCGGCGCGACTCCAATTCAACCATGTCGTCTCGTTGTCTTGGTTGTATGGATTGTCGTTGCCGCCTTGTGTGTGAAGGAACTCGTCGCCGGCACGCAGCATCGGCGTCCCGTTGGCCAGAAACAGGAGCGCGATGAAGTTCTTCGCTTGCTGAAGGCGCAGCCCCACGACCTGGTCAGGCACGCGCTCGTCGCCCTCCCATCCACAGTTCCAACTAAAGTTCTGCGGTGGACCATCGGCATTTGCGTGGCCGTTCGCCCAATTGTGTTTGTGGTTGTAGCTGACGAGATCATTCAGCGTCGGACCATCGTGGCACGTGACGTAGTTGATGCTCTGCGACGGCCGGTACGCATTCATTCGGTCGTCCGGAAACAAGTCGTCGCTTCCGTACAACCGGCGCATGAGCGCCGGCAGCATCGCCGGATCTCCGCGGAGGAATCGGCGGATGTCGTCGCGAAACATGCCGTTCCACTGCTGCCAGCTGACTCCCGGGAATCCCCGCCCGAGCTGGAACGCCCCGGCATCCCACGGCTCGGCAATCAGTCGGACGTGCGCGAAGTCTGGGTCGGCCGTGATCTCGCCGAAAATCGGAGGCTCGTCGTACCGGATGAGGCCCTCGGCGTCGCGTGTGTAGATCGACGCGAGGTCGAACCGAAACCCGTCGACACCAAGCCGCACCCAGTGACGCATGCTGTCGAGAATCATCTTTCGCACGGCGTGGTTCGCGCAATTCATCGTGTTGCCGGTGCCGGCGTAATCTGCGTACGGGTCCCGCGCGTCGCCATTCATCAGATAGTACGTGCTGTTGTCGATGCCCTTGTAGCCATACGTCGGGCCGCTGGCTCCCCGTTCGCACGTGTGATTGTAGACGACGTCGAGTATGACCTCGATGCGGGCGCGATGAAGGGCATCGATCATCTCGCGAAACTCTTGGTGCCCCGCACCGGGATCGGGCGCGCTCAGATACTCATGGTGCAACGCGAAGAAGCTGAGCGGCATGTAGCCCCAGCGGTCGGGGGCGGCCGGGTCGTATTGAAACACCGGCATGAGCTCGACCATGGTGACGCCGAGATCGACGAGATACGGAATCTTCTCGATGACTCCGGCGCATGTCCCGCGCTTTTCGGCCGCCACACCCGAGCTCTCGTGTCGCGTGAAGTTGCGCACGTGCAACTCGTAAATCACCGCGTCCGATTCGTGCAGCGGCGGGCGCGGCGGCCTAACGGTTCGCACGTCGCTGTCCCGACGCACGATGGGCTGCGGTAGGACGCCGAGCGGAGCGCGGCCGACATTCGATCCGGCCGCGATCGCCGCACCTCGATCGAACGTCGGCGGAAAGAATACCGCGTCGGCGTATGGATCGAGAAGAATCTTGTCTTGATCGAACGCGTGCCACTCGAACCGCCCCGCCGGCGCTGGCCCCGCGATCGAGTACGCGTAGTATCGCGCACCGTGAAGTTGGTCTTCGCCGACTCGGCAATGCCACACGCGGCCCGATTTGTGGCGCAGATAATCGAGCTCGATGCTGAACGCCGTGTGCGCGAGATCGTCCTCGCGATACGCGAGCAGGATGACGCGCTCGGCATGCTTCGAGTAGAGCGCGAAGTTGTACGCACGCTCATCCGGCAACCATGTCACGCCGAGCGGACGCGGGAGACCCTCCTGTTGCGCCCAGCCTCGCAACGTTGTGCCGGGGTTCGATGACGGAGTACTCATCACCGTTGCCAGCTGATCCGCTGGGACTCTGTCGGAACGCAGGTTTTCGGATGGAAGGGCACGACCCGCGGCGTGAGGTGCGACGCCGGCCGGCTCGTGACAATCGACGCCTCGTGCACGACGGCATGACGCTCCGCGCCGGGTACCGGCTTCATCGGAACTCGCGTCGCGGGCTCGCTTCCGATGGCGTCCGCGTAGAGCTCGACGCGCACCATGCACTGGTCGAGCGGTCCCAGGTCGAGCGACACCGAGAAGTGGTATCCGTCGTGCTCCGGTCGCACGTCAAGCGCGCCAAACGTGACACCGCTCCACGCGCGGTCGATCGTCTCGGCCCACCCGGCGAGCTCGCGTGCGAGGCGAGCGTCGTCGCGCGTTCGCTCGCGGATCCGCTCCGTCGCGGGCACGTACAGCATCTCGACGTAGTTGCGCACCATGCGATTCGCGCTGAAGCGAGGCGCCAGCGTACTCATGCTGGAACGCACGCGGGCCAACCAGCGTGTCGGCAGCCCATCGGCGTCGCGAGCATAGAATTCTGGAACGACCTCGTCCTCGAGCACGCGGTACAAATGATCTGCATCGGCGGCGTCCCAGTCCGGCCCGTCGTGATTCGTGCCATCACCGATCGCCCAGCCGAACTCCGGCGAATAGGCCTCGGCCCACCAGCCGTCCAACTCCGAGACGTTGAGGCCACCGTTCACCAGCACTTTCATGCCGCTTGTTCCACAGGCTTCCCATGGTCGGCGCGGCGTGTTGATCCATACATCGACGCCCCGCACCATCTCCTGCGCCAGCGTGATGTCGTAGTCCTCCAGAAAAACGAGACGATCCCGAACGCGCGCGTCCTGGGCGAACAGAACCCAATCTTGGATCACGCGCTTCGCATCGTCTTCAGCGGGATGCGCCTTGCCGGCAATCAGCAGTTGTACCGGTCGCTCACGATTCGTCAGCAGGCGGACGAGTCGCGTCGTGTCGTGCAGGAGCAGGCCGAGCCGCTTGTACTCGGTGAACCGCCTGGCAAATCCCAACGTGAGCGCGTTGGGGTCGAGCACTCCCTCCGCGCGCGCCATCGCGTCCGCGTCGACGCCGCGCGCGGCGAGGTGGCGAGCGAGCCGACGACGCGCGGCGACGACGAGCGCTCGCCGTCCCTCAGAGCGGACCGCCCAGAGGGGAGCGTCCTGAATGCGGGACATGGCGCGTGCTGCATCCACAAGATCGCCGAGCCATCGCTCCTTGCCGCACTGCGCCTCCCACAAACGGTCGGCGGCCGGCGAGTCCCACGTTGGCGTATGCACTCCGTTCGTGACGTGCGTGATCGGTACCTCGGCTCGAGGCCATCGAGGATAGAGATCTTGAAACAGACTGCGACTGACGTCTTCGTGCAGGGCGCTCACGGCGTTGGTGCTGATGCTGCCCCGCATCGCGAGATAGGCCAGGTTGAACGGCTCGTCCGCATCGCGCGGGTCGCCGCGTCCGAGGGCAAGTAGGTCGTCCAGCGGCACACCCAGCCGCTCGGCGTAAATGCGAATGTATTGAAGGTGTTCTTCGACGAACTGTCGACCGAATCGATCGAAGGCGGCGCGAACCGCGGTGTGCGTGGTGAATACATTTCCCGCCCGCGTCGCCCACAGCGCCTCGCGGAAAGAGAGGCCATGCTCGCCGGCTCGCGTCATGAAGCACCGCGCGCGTTCCAAGATCGCCAGCGCGGCGTGACCTTCGTTCAGGTGACAGATCTCGACGTCGAGGCCGAGTGCGTCGATCAGCCGCCAGCCGCCAATGCCGAGGACGACCTCCTGAAGGAATTGGACATCGTGGTCGCCCCCGTAAAGTTTCGACGTGATTCCGCGATCGACCGGGCTGTTGACGGGATCGTTGCTGTCGAGCAAGTAAAGGCGCGCGCGTCCAACGTTCGCTTGCCATACTCGCAATTGGAGCGGGCGACCGGGAAACTCCAACTCGATGTGCAACCGACGGCCGTCGCTCGCGAGCACCGGCGAAATCGGTAGCGTGGTCGGATCGTTGTACGGAAACACCTCGTGCTGTCGTCCGCCACTGTCGATCGTCTGCCGAAAGTATCCCTCCTGGTAGAGCAGCCCGACGCCCACGGCAGGCACACCGAGGTCGCTCGCGGCCTTGAGGTAATCTCCCGCGAGCACGCCCAAGCCACCGGCGTATAACGGCAGCGCCTCACCCAAGCCGAATTCCATCGAGAAGAAAGCGACGCCTCTCGGCCCGCGCGCGCCGAGCGTCGACGCGAACCATCCGCCCGTCGCGAGATGCTCGCGGCGCTCTCGAGCGAGCCGATCCACCTCGCGCACTGCCGCTGTGTCTCGGGCGAGTCGCTCGAGATTTTCCTGCGTCACGTCTTGCAGCAAATGCCACGGATTCTCCTCGATCGCCCATGCCTCGGGGTCGAGCGCGCGCCAGACATGATCGGCGGCATGGCTCCACGTCCAGCGGAGATCCGCGGCGAGATCACGCAGCGGCTCGAGAACCGGGGGCAACACGCGCGAGATCGACGATCCGGCCATTACCATGGAGTATCGCGGACTCCGATTCGGAATGCGATCTGGTTGACGGCCAGATCGGCGACGAAGGTGATCGCGAGCGTGAGCACGACGTCCAGCCACGTGATCCGCGCGAGCGGCGCGATGAGCACCAGCGCCCCGACGACAAAGTCGAGTTGGTCCGCCGGAATCCAGCGAGCGCCCGGGGCGATCCGCAACCGGCGCTTGAAGTAACTCTTCGTCATGTCGCCGCCCATCGCGCCGACGCCGAGCAGCAGGCCGATCAGTGGCCACTGCCGGTAGTCGACGATGCCGGCGTCCCACCCGAGTCGCGATTGGAGTAGCGCGGTGAGCTCCGCGATGACGACACCCGCGACGGCTCCCACCACCGTCTTGTGCGAGCCCAGGCGCCGCTCGCTGATCGGGCGATTCCACCCGCGCCAGAACCGTGTGAATGGCGGCGTCATGTTCGCAAGATACGCCGGCGCCATCAGGTACAGCATTTGTCCGACGCGCTGCAGCATTACCGATCTTATATGACGCTCGTTGCCGGTGTCACGGTTGAGGTACGAGCGGCGGTCGATTCGTCTCGACGCTGTCGGTCGTGAGAATCGTGTAGAGACTGCTCCTCGAGCAATCACCGAACGCGTCGGTGTTGACGTCCAACACCGCCGTGAGGCCGTCGCCGACCGATACGGTCGGACTCGTCCACCACCTCGTTCCGCCGATCGGGTGAATCCGAACCATCAGGAAGCCACCCGGTTGCAGGTCGTGCGAATGAATCGGAAACGTCGCGGTCGACGCGCCCACAACGGTGCCCAGGCGCGCCTGGTCCGCGCCAAGCGACCGCAACACGTAGACGTTCACATCCATGAAGCCGCGATTGCGTACAACGAGCGAGCTGATGACGGGCTCCGGACGTCCGAGGGTACAAGACGGGGCAGCGAGTCCGATCAATCCCAGCGTGGCGAGAACGCGTATGGCTCGAGACGATACCGAGCGGTGCACTCTACACATTTGGTCCTCCCGACAGCGTTCGCGTCAACAATCACCCGCGTTCGCGGTACTCGTTGTCGCGGTTGAAGACATACCGTCGATTCGTGAATCGATGGTCCGCCGCGGCGGTTGCAATGTCGAGCGCGCTGACGATGCCGACGAGCTTCTCGCCCTCGGTCACCAGCACGCGGTGGATGCCCTTGGTTCGCATCAACTCGGCCGCCGATTCGGCGCTGGCATCGGGGCCCAGTGTGGTCAACGGCATACGCGTCATCATCTCACTCACGTCGTGCTCCTCGAGCACGTTCCACTCCGGATTCGAGGGGCTGGCCATGCGCCCCGTCACCTCGGCTCCGGCGTCGTCCCAGAGGTCGGAGAAGAAGGCGCTCGCGGGCTCGTTCCCCTGCTCGACGTCTTCACCGATCGACGGCTCGGCCAGCTCGCCCCACTCGTCGTAGGTGTCATGCTCCGTGGGCACGCCGGACAGCGCGGCGGCGAACGACATGAGGTCCGTGCCGCTGACGACGCCGACCAAGTCGCCGCCGCTGACGACAGGCGCGCCGCTCACATGGTGACGCGCCAGGAGCTCCATCGCCTCGCGCACCGTCGTCTCTGGCGTGACGGTCACCGCGTCGGTCGTCATGATATCGCGCAATCGTAGCATGGTTTCTACTCCATTAGTCATTCTGGTGATCATTCGTCATCATCGTGTCGCGGCAGGCTGACTGGGAGTGCTGTCTGACCCACCCGGGTGCCGCGCCTCGATGAGCAGCGTGTAGTTCGTCGCCAACGCGGCGATCGCTCCGACCGCGACCAACGCCGGCGCCATGACGGTGCCGACGATCCCCGCGGTGAGCGGAATCTCGAGAAGCGTCGTTCCGTCATCGCCAATCACGATGATGCGGCGGGTGTTGCCTTCGTGGATCAGCTCGCGCACCTTGCCGAGCAGCTCCTCGCCACGCACGCGAATTCGCTGTTTGCGTGTGGTCGGGGTCACGGTGTCGACTGTTTCTGATACTGACATATCGTAGTCCTCGTCGTCATGCGCTGAAGGCCGCTGCATTTGCTGCTGATCACAGATTGCTAATGTACCTGCGCCGCGCCCTCACTGTCGCTCGGCCACGACCCGGCTCGTTGCGCGCGGGAACTTGGCGACGATCGCCTCCGCCGCTTTGGCGAGCTGACTCACGTTCTCGTTCGGATCATTGGAGAGCTCCGCCTTGCCTTGGCCGCGCCACAACAGCTCCCTGGTGCCCGGCTTCACGACGTCGATGATCATGCTGCCTTCGGTGTACTGCGTCACCGTCTGCAACGGCCGTTGATAGTGCGGCCAGCCTGGATAGAAGGGATACCCGTAGTCCCACACTGCAACATCGAGCTTCTCGCGGGTTGTCGCATAGAATGCGACGCCGAAGTCGGGATTTCGCTCGTCGATGGTGTAGCCGCCATCCTCGAACGCCTTCTGAATGCGCCCTCGTAGCGCGCGGTTCGCGATCGAGTTGCTGATCATCGGATCGTCGGCGCCGGTGGTCGGAAGGCCGTCGCGCCGCGCCGGCCCGGGCAGCATTCGAAACGTGTGGAGCGTGGAGAGACCAGCGTCGGGCGCCGCCATCGTTCGGACTTCTATCTGCGACCTACACGAGACCGTGAGCAACGCCAGCGAGGCGAATGCCACGAGTCGAGATGTCGAAAGCATCAGATCCCCCTGAAAGTCGTTGCGCCGCCGGGTACGTCACCGCAGCCGATCTAGACATTAGTCGCGCCGACGTTCGGCGAACGTCGGCGATTGTCCGCTTCGTGTTAAGGGTTTTCCTGGGACGACGCTCGGGCGCGCCGAGTCAACGCGCCGTATGCGCGGCCGACGCACGGAGCGCGGCGTCGATCGTCACGAACTCGGCCACGTTTTCCGCCGTGAGAACGCCGCACAAGCGACCGTCGCTGAGCACAGGCAGCGTGGAGCAGTGGCACTCGCGAAGCCGCGCGACCGCGCGCTCAACCGGCTCGCGTGGATCCGCCGTGCGGAAGGATGCCTCCATCGATTCGGAAACCGGCGAGGCGGGACCATGTCGCGCCAGCCCAGTCAGCAGCGCCGAGCGCGTGAGCACGCCGACGACGTGATCGGCGTCGACGACCGGGAAATCGTGCTGGAACCCGGCAAGCACGTGACGCAGGGCCGCGTCCAGCGTGTCGCTCGGGGCGAGTGTGCGCACCTCGCGAATCATGAGGCGGTCGACGGTCACTCCGCCGAGTGCCGATCGTTCCTGCAATGCGCTCGACTCGGCGGCAGCCCCAAGCCACACGAAGAGCGCGATCAACATCAAGAACGGATTGTAAAAGAGTCCGACGATGCCGAACACCAACGCGAATGCACGACCAATGCGGGCAGCCGTTTCGGTCGCGCGCCGGTGATCTTGCCTCAGGGCCAACGCTGCGCGCAACACGCGGCCGCCGTCCATCGGAAACGCCGGCAGCAGGTTGAACACGAGCAGCGACAGGTTGACCCACATGAGCTGCGCGAGAAACGCAGCGCTGCCGCCGCGACTGATCGCGTCGGTCGCGGGGATCAGCGGCAGGTCGAACAGTCGCAGCACGATCGCGAGCGCGATCACGATGAGTAGAGTGACCGCCGGACCGGCAAGCGAGATCCCGAGCTCCTGCTTGGGCTTATCGGGTATGTTCTCGAGACGCGCCACACCGCCGATGGGGAGCAGCGTGATGTCGCGCGTCGCGACACCGACGTGACGTGCCGCAAGCGCGTGCCCCAGCTCGTGCAGCACGACCGATGCGAACAGCGTCAGCGTGAACAGTACGCCGCGCGCAGCGCCCGCGGCGGTGCCAGCGTCGCGATAATAGGCGAGCGCCAACCATGCGAGCAGGATGACGAACGTCGCATGGACGCGTAGATCGACGCCCCCCACGCGTGCGATCTTCCACGACCATTTCATCTACACGACCGGCATTTCGTTCTCGTCCATTTCGCCGTCGCGACTTCCTGCCTTGCTCGGCACGTTGAGCAACGCTGCTTCAGGCTCCGCCGCGGCTCGCGCGAGTGTCGTCTGTACCTCGACGTCCGTCAGCTGCGGGAAGTGGTCATACCAGACGCCGATGGCGTAGAGATCGCTCGGCTTACGGACGCACACCAACTCGTCCACTTCGCGCTCCAACTCCGCGGCGACGGATCCTTGCGCAACCGGCACCGCGAGGATGAGCCTCGCGGGATGCTGAGCACGAATGACGCTGATCGCAGCGCGCACCGTCGCTCCGGTCGCAATCCCGTCGTCGACCAGCACCACGGTTCGCCCGTGCATGTCGGGCGCCGGACGCCCCTGGCGATACAAGCGCTCTCGGCGATCGATCTCGAGCCGCTGAACCGCCGTCGCCTGCTCGAGGTCTTCCTTCGTGACGCCCGCGGCCATGATGATTTCGTTGTTCAGCACGCGCGTGTCGCCGGTGGCGACGGCGCCCATTGCCAGCTCCTCGTGCCAGGGCACGCCCAGCTTGCGGACGTTGAGCACGTCGAGCGGCGCTTTGAGCGCGTGAGCCACTTCGTAGGCGACGGGAAGACCACCGCGCGGAAGCGCCAGCACGAGCGCATTCTCTCCGCGCACATGACCTAACATTGCGCCGAGTTGCCGGCCGGCGTCCGTTCTGTCCTTGAATCGCTGGAACATGTTCCCCTCCTGCCACACTCAATCTCGCCGATCGATTCGTGCGGGCCATCGGGGTACGCACGGGTCGGGAGGGTGAGTTACCCGACACGTGCACAGAGAAACGGCGACGTCGCCGGCAGCTCGTCGACTAATCGCCCGACGATTGCCTCATCGTAGCAGGCGCGCGCACGGCAATGACTCGGGCGCGGGCACATTCCACGCCATCGGCCGAGACGTGCATCTCGACAATCACTTTGCGTTCGCCGGTCTCGACGGGGCGTGCGCGCAACACAAGCTCCGGGCCCAGCGGCGTGGGGCGCAAAAAGTCGACGTGCAACGATGCGGTTACGAACCGCGGCGTCGGATCGACTCCAGGCACCGCGCCCGCGGCAACCATCGACGCGGCGGCCGCGGTCGCCATTGCGTGACAGTCGGCGAGTGACGCGACGAGACCGCCGTACACGAATCCGGGAAGCGCCATGTGGAACGGCGCCGGGCGATAGCGCGCCACCGATTCGCCGTCGCGCCACTCGCTCTTGACGTGAAGTCCGTGCGCGTTGAGCCGCCCACAGCCGTAGCAGTGCGCAAAATCATCCGGGTAAAGATCTTGAAGAGGTTGCATGAGACGGAGTCTAGCTCGACGCACAACTGCTCGTCGGAGCGTGTGGTTGGAATGCCGACAGACCCTACGCGTTTATCCGACTGCTCGTCAAGCGGAACACGCGTAGTGTTCGTCGACGCCACCACTGGCACAGACCTTGGTGGCGACTGGGACTATTGATTGGCGCGGACCCTCTGGAGGCGACCGCTCATGCTGACCCATTCGCAACTCGTGACGTTGTATCGATCGCTCCGCGATGAACACGTGCTGACCGTCTACGTCGACGGCACCGCCGCCGACCCGGCGATTCAACGAGCTTGGCGTTTGCAGCTCGACCACGGACTCAAGGACGTGCGAACCTGGCTCGCCGATTCCAGCCATGAGGATCGCGAGTCGTTCGAGCGCTGCGTTCGATTGCTCGAAGGCGAGCTGGCGTCGTTCAATGTCAGCGTCGGCGCTCCCGGATGGGTCGCGTTCATCACGCCAGACGGAACTCGAGAGGCGCACCAGCTTCCCGTGGCGGTGCCGACACTCGCGGTGTGGAGCACCGGCCCATGTCTCGCGCCGTACATGCGCGCGCTGAAGGAGGCGCGTCCGGTCGTCGTGGCGGTCGCCGACGCGCGGAAGGCCGAGCTCTATCGCTATCGTCTCGCTCGACTCGATCGCGTCGAGACAGTGCGCGCCTACCATGCAGTCGAACGCCCGTCGCACATGGGTGCTCCTCCTCGCCAGGGATTCCACAGCGGAACCCGCGGCACCGCCGGGCAGGACGCGGCCCAGCGCTCGCTGCTCGAGGGACGGGATCGGATGCTCGTCGAAGCCGTTGATCGGATCGACCATCTTGCGGGGAGTGACGGGTGGATCCTCCTGGGCGGAATCCGGCGCGTCGTCACGCGGTTGGCGGAACAGTTCTCGGCGATCGCACCGCAGCGCGTGCTGCAGCTCGACTCGCTCGACATTCACGCGTCCGACGCTGAGATCGCCGATGCGGCACGCGCCGGCGCATCCGCGCTACGTGCCGCGTCCGATGCCAAGCGCGTGGCGGACATCGTCGATCAGGCCGGCGCGCACGGACTCGGCGTGGTTGGGCCCCCGGAGACGCGATTGGCGCTCGGCCAGTCATGTGTGCGTGAGCTGTACATGACGCATCGCTATCTCGAGGATCACGCCGCGGATGCCGAGAATGCGGTGCGCGCCGCGCTCGACCAAGACGCCGCCGTCGAGGAAGTCTCAGGCGTCGCGGCCGAACGTCTCGACGAACTCGGTGGAATGGCCGCCGGGCTGCGCTTTCGACCGGCAACGATCGAAGGAGCTGTCGCGGTTTAGCCGCGAGATGATTCTCTAACGGACTCGGACGCCGCGGCGCGACCGTCGGTCGCGCCGCTTCCGTCGAGGAACGCGTCGATCCGATCCATCTGCGAGTCGGCGTCGTGCTCACCGAGCTCCACGAGCGCCTGCAAGTAGTCGGTTTGAAACATCACGAGGCTCAGGACGTCGGGACTCGTGGTCTCGCGCGTGCCGAGCCCGCGGGTGAGGAATCGGAACGCTTTCGGGAGACGTGGCTCGTACTCTCGCGCCATCCGTCCGAGATCTCGCGATGGACGAAGCACGAGGATCTCCACGCGACGCATGCCGTTCCGATGCTCCGCGGGCACGTCGCGCAGCAGCTGATTGATCAACTCGAGTCGAAGGATGTCCTGGTCGATCAGATCGAGAAACACCGCGTTGTACAAAACGCCGAGGACCTGCGCCGGCGGCGGGTAGCCCGCGATCTGCGACACGTCCGCCTCGGCGCGCGACCGCGGATGACGCGTCGAGACGGTGATGATGCGTTCCGCACCGAGATGCAGCGCGGGCGATAGCGGCGCGGTGAGTCGGATGCCGCCGTCCCCATACCACTCGCCGCCGACATGCACGGCCGGGAACAGCAGCGGAAGCGCGGTGGATGCCATCACGTGATTCACCGTCATCTGCGCCAACGCCGTGCGACGCTGTGGACGTTGCCAGAGCGATACGTCATTGCCTTGCACCCACGTAACGGACTGGCCGGTCGAATAGCTCGTGGCGCTGAGCGCGAGCGCGTGCAGTCGTCCACGCGCAAGATTCGCGTCGATGCCGGCGATGACATGACGTTCCGCGGTCGGAAACGCGTTGACGAGGAGCTGAAACAGCGGCGTCGTGTCGACGAGCCCGCGCGTCGGCTCGGCGGTGGCTCCAACGCCGCCCGACAAGAGACGCCACGCCCAGCGAAGCACGTTCCCCGCGAGCGTGCCGGCGTCGACGCGGTACACACGCTCGGGAGTGAGCGAGAGCCAGAGTCTCACCAACTCGTCCGCGGCCGCGGCGAAATTCGCCTCGCGCGCGGCGAGAAAGGTGGCGTTGATCGCCCCGGCGGAAATCCCGGTGAGAATCGGAACATCGATGTCGGGGTGGCGCCGGCCGATCGCTCGAATCACGCCGGCCTGGTACGCTCCGCGCGCACCGCCACCGCCAAGGACGAGCGCCGTCGCGCGCGTGGAGCGCGTGGAGCGCGTGGCGCGCGTCGTGAGCGTGCTATTGTCGTCCGCACTCGGCGTGTCGGGCATCGACGTCTTCGGGCGGAGTCAGACCAGCACGAACATCGTGATCGACACGATGGCCATGATTGCCGTGGCCATCCATCCAAACCATCGCTGCCCACGCGCAACGACGAAGTCGCCCATGATTGAGCGGCGGGTCGCGAGAAGCATGATGATGAACATCAGCGGCACGGCGATCACACCGTTGACCACTGCGGCCCAAAACAACGCTTTGATCGGATCGATTGTCGAGAAGTCGAGCGCAATGCCGGCAACGATCGCGGCGCCGATGATGCCGTAGAATCCATGTGCGTCCTCGAACTTTCGTTCGAGACCCTCTTTCCAGCCGAAGGACTCGGACAATGCGTACGCCGCGGATGCGGCGAGCACGGGAAGCGCCAACAAGCCGGTGGCGATGATGCCGAGCGCGAAGAGCGCGAAGGCCAGGCGTCCAGCGAGAGGGCGAAGCGCGCTTGCCGCCTGCGCCGCCGTCTGAATGTCCGTGACACCGGACGAGTGCAGCGTAACCGCCGTGCTGAGGATGATGAAGAACGCGATCGCGTTCGAGTAGAACATTCCGCTGTACGTGTCCCAGCCGATGCGAGTGAGCTCGATCGGTGCTTCAGCCGGGGCCTCGGCGAGGGGATGCGCGCCTCGATGGTTCTGAATCTCTTCGACCTCCTCGGAGCTTTGCCAAAAGAAGAGATAGGGACTGATGGTCGTGCCGAACACCGCCACGACGAGCGTCGCCGCGTCTCGATCGACGTCGAACTTGGGCCAGACCGTTCGAAGCGCGACTTCCTTCCACGGCACGTTTACCGTGAACGCCACGGCAACGTACGCGAGGAGCGCAAGGGTCAGCCACTTGAGATATCGGACGTAGCGGTGGTACGGCACGAGGACTTGAAGAACCAGCGAGAGTAGCGCCAGGCTCAGCGTGAAAACATGCCGGCTCCCGCCGAATACGAGTTGCGCCGCCTCGCCCATCGCCGTCATGTCCGCCGCGATGTTCAACGTGTTCGCGACGAGCAGCATCGACACGCCGGCCACGACGACCCAACGCGGGAACACCAACTTGATGTTCGCCGCGAGCCCGCGTCCGGTGACGCGTCCGATCCGCGCGCAGATCGACTGGAAGACCGCCATGAACGGATAGGTGAGCGCCACCGTCCACAGCATATGGAGGCCGAACTGCGCGCCGGCCTGCGAGTAGGTCGCGATCCCGCTCGGATCGTCGTCGGCCGCGCCGGTGATGAGCCCCGGACCAAGCGCGGCGAATGGATTGAACCGACGGCGCGGTTGCGGCCCGCCGGGCGTCGAGGTCAGAGGCCGATGGGGCACGCCGCCGTCAGCGCTGACCGGCGTCGACGGACATCCGCGTTACTTCGGAACGGGCGACCATGCTCATCATAGTACGCCTCGACACACCATCGGAACAAGCTCGCGTAGACGGTCGGTTCGTTTCGCGTCGATCCCCAGGCATCTTCGACGTCGAGCGACGGGATCCAACCCCAGTGAGAACTGTCCCCGGCACGCAACACGTTCTTGAGCGCGACCACCACGCGCTCCGGAGCGAGCCCCTGCTTCTTGAGTGCGCCGACGAAGTCGATCGCTGCAGTGCGCAGTGCGAGAAGATTCCGGTCGGAGCCTTCGTCCGATGCCGTGTCGAACGCATGCACCAAGCGCCAGCCAGCCTCCGCGCTTGCCGTCGGCGTGTATGCGCTCGCTGGAGGCTGGGTCGCTGGAAGTCTCGGTGTCGTGAACATGACGTGCTCTCTGTGGGGGGGGGACCCCCGCCGCTCAGCATCCGCCCGCCATCGTTGGCCTGGCGCTGAAAAGCGGCGTCCACGAAAAGTACGGAAGGGCCTGCTCCCTGGTGTCCGGAAACCCTCCGCGGCTGTGTCAGGTTTCGACCGCGCGTGGCTCGGGGTGTATCTCGCCGCGTCAGGCTAGCTCGCGAAGCGAGCCGCCGTCAACGAGACGCCGGATGGCCGTCGCGACCAGCGAGGCGATCGATACCAGCTCGACGGTGAAATTCGGGACAACATCGCCGCGTGGCGCGATCGAATCGGTCACCAGGAGTTCGCGGACGCCCGCATCGGCAATCTTGTCGAGGGCCCCGGGAGCGAACACCGCGTGCGTCGCGGCGACGAGCGCCGTCGGCAAGGCACCCGCGTCCTTGAGCGCGCGGACGCTCTCGACGATCGTCGCGCCGGTGCTGATCATGTCATCGATGATGACGCAACGCCGGCCCGCGACGTCTCCCGTGACGCGTCCGATGGTTACCTCCGCGCCTCCGATGCGGCGCTTGTGACAGACGGCCACCGGCAGGTTGAGCTTCGTCGCAAATCGGTTCGCCAGCCGAACGGCGCCGAGATCGGGGGCGACGATCACCGCGTCGGAAGGCACGCGGGCCTGGAGCGCGGCCGCGAGCTGCGGAATCGCCGTCAAATTGTCGACGGGAATGCGGAAGAACCCTTCGAGCGCGGGTGTGTGGACGTCGACCGTGACCACCTGATCGATTCCGGCGCGCTCGATCAGATCGGCGACGAGACTCGCCATGATCGGCGTCCGTCGCCCGTCGCGCCGATCGGACCGCGCGTAGCCGAAATACGGAACGAAGGCGACGACCCGCGCCGCATCGGCGCGGCGACACGCATCGGCAATGGCAAGAAGCTCGACGACGTGATCGTTCACCGGCGGTGACGTCGCCGCGAGCACGATCACCTCCCTTCCCCGTACCGCGTCGTCGAGCCGGACTGACACCTCGCCGTCGGGAAACCGCTCACTCGCGCAGGTGGCAAAGCCGATCCCGAGCTCGCGCGCAACCGCCGCAGCGAGGTGATGGCTCGCCGAGCCGGCGAAGAGTGTCGTGGTGCCAAGCTCGATCTTCGGTGACATGCGTTCCTCCGACGAGGCGGCGTCATCCGCGGTGCCCGCTGCAATCTTACGCCGATCGGTGCGCATCGAACGAGGAATTCCCCGGAACCTCGTCAGGCATTTCCGCATGGCTTCGTTGTCGACGGCCGACAGCGCAGCGCGGCCGCGATTGGTAGCGTGAAGGCGTACGAGCGAGGGAATAACGACGCCCATAGCGCCGACCGCCGGGAGGACGAATGACCCCCACGCGAGAGATGGAGAGGAGCATTCGATCACTGTCGAACGCCGAAATCGCCTCGCGACTCGAAGACGTAGCGAGCCTGCTCGAGGATCAAGGAGCGAACCGGTTCCGCGTGCAAGCATGGCGCGGCGGAGCGGCAGCGATGCGCGGCCTCGATCGCCCGGCGCATGACATTGTCTCCGCCGAGGGCGTCGAAGGACTGGATCGGATTCCCGGCGTTGGCTCGGCATTGGCGCGCGCCATCCGCGAGTTGGTGGAAACGGGACGCCTCTCGACTCTCGAGCGATTGCGTGGTGAGAGCGATCCAGTGGCACTCCTCGCGTCCGTGCCGGGCATCGGCACCACGCTCGCTGAGCGAATCCATGACGCGCTCGGCATCGAGTCGCTCGAGCAGCTCGAGCTGGCGGCGAACGACGGGCGTCTTGCGATGGTGCCAGGACTCGGCGGCAAGCGTGTCGACGGAATTCGCGACGCGCTGGCCACGCGCCTTCGCGCTCGGAGGCCCCGCGCCACGAGCGACTCGTTGCCGACGGTTGGCGAGATCCTCGACGTCGATCGCGAGTATCGCGCACGTGCGGTCGCCGGCGACCTGCCGCTGATCGCGCCGCGCCGTTTCAATCCAGCCGGCGAACGTTGGCTCCCGATCCTGCACACGACACGCGGCGATCGTCACTACACCGTGCTGTTCTCGAACACGGCCGCCGCTCACCGATTCGGGCGGACGCGTGACTGGGTCGTGATCTACTTCGACGGAGGCGACGGCGAACGCCAATGCACAGTCGTCACGGCGACGAAGGGCCCGTTGGCCCGCCGCCGCATTGTGCGGGGTCGCGAAAGCGAATGCGTCACACACTACGGAACCGAGCCGCGCGACCGCGTCCTGTCGCCCTCGCGCACAACCCGGCGACGAGCGCGTCGAATCCTGTCAGGACGTTGACCGGCAAAACGTCGGCAGTGCCCTGACACGCATCACCGGCTTCCACGGATTCGCCTGGCCCCGCGGGTCAGCATGATGTGAATATCCGACCCGAACCAAGGAAGTCGACATGCTGCCAGCGCCTCATTTCGTCGATCGCTACGACGCCGGGCGCCGCCTCGGCGTCGCGCTCAAAAAGCATGCGGCCGACCGGCCGCTAATCGTCCTTGGCCTGCCGCGCGGTGGCGTGCCGGTCGCGTCGTGTGTGGCGGAGGCGCTCGATGCGCCGCTCGACATCTTCGTCGTGCGAAAGCTCGGCGTGCCCGGCCACGAAGAGTTGGCGCTCGGCGCAATCGCCAGCGGCGGCGCGCGCGTGCTCAACGCTGACGTGATTGGCCAGTTGGGGATTTCCCCGATCGTCATCGAGCGAGTCGTCGCCGATGAAGCGCGCGAGCTCGAGCGTCGCGAGACAGTCTACCGTGGCGCGCGGCGCTTTCCGGTGCTCGCCGGTGAAACGGTGATCGTCGTTGATGACGGCGCGGCGACCGGCGCGTCGATGCGCGTCGCGGTCATCGCACTGCGACAGCTTGGGCCGCGCGCGATCATCGCCGCGCTTCCGGTTGCCTCGCTCGATGCGATCGAGACCATCGGCGCGGTCGCCGACGAGTGCGTCTCCATCATCTCACCGGATCCATTCTACGGCGTCGGTCTCTGGTACAAAGACTTCGCTCAGACCGCCGACGTCGAGGTGCGCGTGCTGCTTGCCGACGCGCGACGCCGGTGGCAGACGGCCATGCCACTTCACACCGAGGCGACGATCTGACCATGGCAACCCAAGCCGCACCAGCCGCCGGTGCAATCCGCGCCGTCGCACATCCGCTTCGCGGCACCTCGGCCGACTTCGACCGGCTGATGCGACGAATCGGCGACGCACACTTCGTCCTCATCGGCGAGGCGTCGCACGGCACGCACGAGTTCTATCGGATTCGCGCCGAGATCACGAAGCGGCTCATTCGCGAGAAAGGATTCACCGCGGTGGCCGTCGAAGCGGACTGGCCCGACGCGTTTCGGGTCAACCGGTTCGTGCGCGGACGCGGCACCGATGCCGACGCCGCCGACGCGCTCAGCGGATTTCGCCGCTTTCCGCAATGGATGTGGCGCAACGCCGACGTCCTCGATTTCATCGGGTGGCTTCGTGCGTATAACGAGACGGCGATCGGCCCACACCGCCCGGCCGGCTTCTACGGGCTCGACCTCTACAGTCTCCATGCCTCGATGGAAGCCGTGCTCGCGTATCTTCGCACGGTCGATCCCGACGCGGCGCGCCGCGCGCAGGCTCGCTACGCATGCTTCGACCATGCTGGGCCGGACCTGCATCGCTACGGCGCAGCGACGCAGCTCGGCCTCACGCCTTCGTGCGAGCGAGAGGTGATCGCGCAGCTGGTCGAGCTACAGCGCGCTGCGGGCGAATACGCGAAGCGCGACGGCCGACTCGAACCCGACGCGCTGTTCTACGCTGAGCAAAACGCCCGCGTCGTGCGCAACGCCGAAGCGTACTATCGAGCCGCGGTCTCGGGCGGCGTGCAGTCGTGGAACCTGCGCGATCGTCATATGGCCGAAACGCTCGGACTGCTCGCGGAGTACCTGGGTCGCGGCGGCGAGAACGTCAAGATCGTCGTGTGGGCGCACAACTCGCACCTGGGCGATGCAACCTGGACAGAGCTCGGCACGCACGGTGAGCTCAACGTGGGTCAGCTCGTGCGCGAACAGCATGCCCGTGACGCGGTGCTCGTCGGGTTCACGACGTTCAGTGGAACCGTCACCGCCGCGAGTGACTGGGACGCGCCGGCGGAACGCAAGCATGTGCGACCCGCGCTCGCGGGCAGTTACGAGCAGCTATTCCACTCCGCCGGAATCGGCAACTTCCTGCTCTTGTTCGACCATGGGCATGAGCTGGCGTGGGCGCTCGACGAGCCACGGCTCGAGCGTGCGATCGGGGTCGTCTATCGACCTGAGACGGAACGTGCGAGCCACTATTTCAGCGCATCGTTGTCGCGCCAGTTCGACGCCGTGTTCCACTACGACGTGACGCGCGCCGTCGAGCCGCTGGAGCGGAACGCGCTCTGGGATCGCGGCGAGCTCCCCGAGACCTATCCAACGGCGCTCTGATGTCTCGCGCGGTCGCCGCGGGTGCCGGTCCGGCCAACGCCGAGATCGCGCGGATCTTCCGCGAGATCGCGGAGCTGCTCGAGCTGTCGAAGGCGAATCCGTTTCGCATTCGCGCGTACCGCAACGCGGCGCGCGTCGTCGAGGAGTCGCCGAAGTCGATCGCGGCGCTCGCGCGCTCGACGCCCAAGGCATTGCGTGACCTCCCGGCCGTCGGCGACGATCTCGCCGGAAAGATCGAGCAGATCGTGCGCACCGGAACGCTCCCGTTGTTGAAAGATCTCGAACACAAGGCACCACCCGGCGCAGTCGAGCTGATGCATGTGCCGGGCATCGGACCGGCGCGGGCTCGCGTGCTCTCGAAGCGGCTGGGCGTGCGCTCGCTCGAAGGCTTGTCCCGCGCCGCGCGCGCCGGCCGCGTTCACACCGTGCGCGGCTTCGGCCGGAAAACGGAAGAGCACATTGTCGAGGAGCTCGCGACCCCGCGATTGACCGAGCGTCGCTGGCTGCGAGCGCGCGCAGCGCAGTACGGCGAGCCGCTCGTCGCTTATATGTTAGGGGGCACCGGCATCGCGCGCGCCGAACTCGCGGGAAGCTTCCGGCGCTGCCGCGAGACCGTTGGCGATCTCGATTTGCTCGTGGAGTCGGAAGATGGGCGCGCCGCGGTACGACACTTTCTCGCGTACCCCGAAGTGCGGCGAGTGACGGCGCACGGCACCACGCGCGCCGCGGTGCAGTTGGCCGGCGGGCTTCGCGTCGACCTTCGTGTGTTGCCGGGTCAGTCGTACGGCGCGGCACTGCACTACTTCACCGGATCGAAAGCGCACAACATCGCCGTGCGCAAGATGGGACGAGACCGCGGAGTCAAGATCAACGAGTACGGCGTCATGCGCGGGACGCGGCGCGTCGCCGGACGTGAGGAACGTGAGGTGTTCGAGGCAGTGGGACTGCCATGGATTCCGCCGGAGCTGCGAGAGATGCGCGGTGAGATTGACGCCGCACGCGACGGGACGCTTCCCAAACTCGTCGAGCTCCGGCACATCCGCGGCGACCTGCAGATGCACACCACCGACAGCGACGGTCGGGCCTCGCTCGAGGACATGGTGGACGCCGCCGAAGCCCTCGGCTACGAGTACATCGCCGTTACGGATCATACACCGACCGTGCGCATCGCCGGCGGGCTCGATCGCGACGCGTTTCGGCGCCAGATGAAGCGTATCGATCGGCTCAACGCGACGCACCACAAGGTCGCCGTGCTCAAGGGCGCCGAGGTCGACATCCTCCCCGACGGCGCACTCGACCTCGATGACGACACGCTCGCGGCGTTCGACGTCGTGCTCGTGTCGCTCCATTCCTCGCTCGGCTTGTCGAGCGAGAAGGAGACGGCACGGATCGTACGTGCGCTCCAGAATCCACACGTCAATATCTTCGCGCACCCCAGCGGGCGATTGATCAACGGCCGGCGCGGCGCGCGATTTGACTTGGACGAAGTGTGCCGCGTCGCGTCGAATGAAGGTGTGCTGCTCGAGATCAATGCGCAGCCGGAGCGGCTCGATCTCGACGACATCTCGGCGCGGCGGGCGCAGGAGCTTGGTGTCTCGTTCGTCATCAGCACGGACGCGCACTCGACCGAGGAGCTGGGCTTCATGCGTTGGGGTGTCGATCAAGCGCGACGTGGTTGGATCGAGCGAAAGCGCGTGGCCAACACGCGATCGCTCCAAGACCTCATGGCGTTGCTTCAGGCGAGATAGTCGCGCCGCGTCAACTCGAGCGCGACCGCTCGAGCAGGCGCCGGAATCGGCGCTCGTCGATGATGGCGACGCCTGCGCGTTCGGCCTGGGCGCGCTTGGTGCCCGGGTCGCGCCCCGCGACGAGATAGTCCAGCCGTGGCGAGATGGACTCCGTGACGCGTGCTCCCGACGACTCGGCGAGACGCGCCGCCTCGTTGCGAGACAGTGTGGGCAGCGTACCGGTAAAGGCAATGCGCTTGCCCGCGAGTGTTCCGTCGTTCGTCAGCGCGTGCGCCGGCGCGACGGAGACTCCGTGATCGAGGAACGCATCGATCAGCGCGACCGTGCGGCGATCGTTGAGCGCGGCATGGATCGTCGCGGCCTCGGTCGGTCCGATGTCCGACACGTCGTCGATAGCGGCGACGCTCGCGCGCCGAATCGCGTCGAGCGAACCGAACGCGTCGGCGAGTGTGCGCGCCGTCGACTTCCCGACGCCGGGCAGTCCCAACGCGACGAGGAAACGATGCAGCTCGACGCGTCGTGAACGCGCAATCGCACTCGCGAGATTCGTCGCCGATTGCTCGGCGAATCCTTGCAGGCGGCGAACATCGGCGGCGCGGAGGGTGAAGAGATCCGGTAGCCGGCGAACGAGTGACGCATCGACCATGCGTCGCGCGACCTCCACACCGAGGCCATGAATCGAGAACGCGTCGTCGCCGGCGAGATGGACGATCGCCCCGACCAACTGCGCCGGGCAGCTCCACCGATCTGGACATCGCAGGAACGGTCCGTCGCGGGTGAGCCGCGCGTGGCACGCGGGACAGCGCTTCGGAATTCGCGCTGCACGACGAGACCTTCCCCGCCACCGCTCGACGATCTCGGGGATCACGTCGCCTGCGCGATGGACGCGTACCGAGTCGCCGATACGCACATCGCGCCGATCGAGCTCGTCGATGTTGTGCAGCGTCGCGCGTGATACGGTCACGCCGCCGACGTCTACCGGGCGCAGCAGCGCGACGGGTGTGAGTACGCCGGTGCGCCCCACCTGGAACACGATGTCGTCGACGATGGTCGTTTCCGCGCGCGGCTCGAACTTGTACGCGAGCGCCCACCGCGGATGATGGCTGGTGGCGCCGAGTCGCACGCGCATCTCGAGGGAGTCGGGCTTGATGACGATGCCGTCGATCTCGTAGTCGAGATCTTCGCGCAGCTTGGCCAGCATGCGATGGTAGCGCTCGACATCGCCGAGCGCGTGACAGATCGTAACGCGCTCGGGAACGCTGAATCCCCACTTGCGAAACGTCGCCAGCACGGTGTGATCGTCGGCGGCCGCCAGGCCGCGGCTCGCCAACACTTCATAGGCCACGAACCGAAGAGATCGATGGGCGGTGACCGTTGGGTCGAGCTGGCGCAATGAGCCGGCCGCGGCGTTTCGAGGATTTGCGAATACGTCTTCGCCGCGCGCCGTGAGCTCACGGTTCATACGCGCGAACCCCGAGCGAGGCATGAGCATCTCGCCGCGAATGGAGACGAAGTCCGGCGCCTTCGCACGAGCGCCGCGAAGCGACGCCGGGACCGAAGAGATCGTTCGCACGTTCGCCAGGACGTCCTCACCTTCAATACCGTCGCCGCGCGTCGCCGCCGCAGTCAGGCGGCCCGCGGTGTAGACGAGTTCGACGGACAGCCCGTCGAGCTTGGGTTCCAGCACGAGGTCGCACCGCCCGTCCTTGGTCGTGATCCGCTCGATGAAGGCGCCGACGTCCGCCGCGTCGCGCGTCGCCTCGAGGCTGAGCATCGGCGCCGTATGGCGAACGGATGCGAACGGGCCGGCGACGCGACCAGCCACTCGTCGCGTCGGCGAATCGGGTGTCACGAGCTCAGGATGCTCGGCCTCGATATCACGCAGCTCGGCGACGAGCGCGTCGTACGCCTCGTCCGAGATCGTGGGACGGTTCTCGACATAGTAGCGTTCGTCGTGGCGCCGGATCATGGTGCGCAGCGCCGCCGCGCGCGCCGCCGTCCGTTTCGCGGTTCGCGACGCCGACTTCGCGAATCGAGGACGCTTCGGTGCTGTCAGTCGAACCATGTGAACCCGAACGCCTCCGCTGTGAACAGGCGAACCCCTGCAGTGGCATCGCTGCCTCCTGCAGGGGTTCATAACCGCTGGTGATCGTCGGTCTTTCGGTTCGGTACCCAGCGTTCGACAGCTGTTTGGCAACTCCCTAACGCTCGGGCCGGCCGGCGATCTTCCCCTTGTCGAACGAGCTCGACGCAGGTGCCCTGGGATCTCAGGGCTTCAGTTGTGTCCAGCGACCTCACAACCTGCGAACCAACACCGAATTGCTGGCTCGCCGCCTTCCGACGACGGCTCGCGAGAAGGCTCCGTTCACGAATTCTCGTCTCGTGAACGCGAGGGCAATATCGCGTTTTCCATGGGGTCGAGCGATACGGGAAAGGCTGAACCTTTGTCGGGGATTTCGGTTGGCCACACCCACTCCGCCCGGCGCCGAGTTCGGTTCGACGTAGCGCGTACGGGAACCCCGTCGTCAATCGCGAGAGACTCCGGACAGCGAAAGGCTCACAGGGAACCCACTCTTCATGCAATGTGAAACATCCGCCACGGAGATCACAATGACATCCACGAACAAGGAGCTCGGACACCTAGCGAACGCGCTGGTCTGGAGAGGCGCGGCCTTGCTCGCGCTCGGGCTTGCGGCCGTCGTGTGGCCGGAGCAGATCTTGATTGCCGCGATGCTCGCCGTCGGAGTCATTGTCACGGTGTTCGGCCTGTACGAAGTATCGATCGCGTTCTCGATCCGGCGACATACGCCGCGCTGGTGGTTGGTGTTGCTTCACGGCGTGGCGTCGATCGCGTTCGGAGGGCTCAGCGTCGGCGCTCCCGGCGTCTCGCTTCGAGTGGCACTGTTCGTCATCGCCGCGTGGTTCGTGCTGTACGCCGGCGTTGCGTTTGGAACCGCCATACTCGTGTGGCCGACGACGACCATCAGGTGGGCGCTCATGACCTGGGCAATCTTCGATGTCGGGTTGGCGATTCTCGCAGTCGCGTATCCGGCCGCCACGATCTTCGCGCTTCTCTTCTTCGGCGCGGTATACGCCGCGCTGTTTGGTGGGTGGCAGGTCGCCGCTGGGCTGTGGATCCGTCGCGCATTGCGTAGTCACCACGGGGCATTACACGAGGGACGACTCGCGGCGGCGCATTCCTGACCACACCAGCGCGTTCCGCATCCCACAGGCGGAGGCATGAAGACCGATTCGCAAATCCAAGCAGACATCCTCGACGAGCTTCGGTCCGACGTGGCGATCGCGCCGAGTGACATCGCCGTGACGGTGCGCAGCGGTACGGTGACGCTCTCGGGACAGGTCGAGAGCCTGGTGACGCGGAACATCGCCGTGCGCGCGGCACAGCGCGTTGCCGGTGTCCGCGCCGTGGCCGACGAGCTTCGCGTCCATCTTCCACCGGACCGGAGATTGAGCGACGAAGACATCGCGCACGCCGTAGTCAATGCCCTCATGTGGGACACGGAAGTTCCAGACAAGACAATCAAGGCACGCGTGCACAACGGTTGGATCTGGCTCGTGGGCGAGGCCGACTGGCGATACCAGCGCGATGCAGCGCAGCGCGCCGTGGAGCACATCGCCGGCGTGAAGGGAGTGAGCAACATCGTTCGCATCCGGAACCGCGAGCAGCCTCCGGTCGCGTCCGTGGAGCTCAAGACGCAGATCGAGCATGCGTTGGCGAGGAATGTTGCGGTGACCGGACGCGATATTCACGTCGCCGTCGCCGATCATTCCGTCGCGCTTTCCGGCCGGGTGCACTCGTGGAGCGAGCGCATGGCCGCCGAGCGAGCCGCCTGGTCGGCGGCGGGCATAACGGCCGTCGACAACTCGCTCGAGATCGTCGCGTGAGACCCGTGACTCGCGCCGCGCACCAAGAGCCGAACGTTCTGCGCCTCAAGCGGCTCGGCATCGATACATATCAGGAGCTCGTCATCTTCATGGCGAGCGGTTGCCCCATTTGCCGCTCGGAGGGCTGGGGGGCGCAGTCGCGCGTCAAAGTCTCGCACAACGGACGCTCGATCGTGGCCACGTTGAATGTCACGACCGATTCCCTGCTTGCGCCCGACGAAGCGAGTCTCTCCGAAGCCGCGTGGACGTTGCTCGGCGCGAATACCGGCGACCTCGTTCGTCTTTCGCACTCGCCACCGGTGGAATCGCTAAGCCAGGTGCGTGCGAAAGTGTACGGCGAGAAGCTGTCGGCGGCGGGGATCGAGTCGATCGTGTGCGATATCGTCGGCGGGCGGTACTCGGACATCGACCTCGCTGCTTTCGTCACGGCGTTCGCCGGCTCCAAGACCGATATCGAGGAGACGACGGCGCTGACTCGCGCGATGATCGACACGGGTGAGCGGCTCTACTGGGGACGATCACCGGTGGTCGACAAGCACTGCGTCGGCGGACTTCCGGGAAATCGCACCAGCATGATCGTCGTGCCGATCATCGCGGCGTGCGGCCTCACGATCCCGAAAACGTCGTCGCGCGCCATCACGTCGCCGGCCGGCACCGCGGACGCGATGGAGACCATTGCGCCAGTCGATCTCGACCTCGCCCACATGCGTCGCGTGGTCGAACGCGAGGGCGCCTGCATCGTGTGGGGCGGACGCGTGCGTCTGGCGCCGGCAGACGACGTGATCATCAGCGTCGAGCGACCGCTCGATTTCGACAGCGGCACGCAACTCGTCGCATCAGTACTCTCTAAAAAGGCGGCGGCGGGATCCACGCATGTGGTGATCGACATTCCGATCGGACCGACAGCCAAGGTTCGTTCCGCCGCCGCGGCCGACGTCCTGGAAGCGATGCTGTTGACGGTCGGGAAAGCGATTGGCCTGTCCGTCCGCGTGCTGCGTACGGATGGCACGCAACCGGTGGGTCGCGGCATCGGGCCGGCTCTCGAGGCGCGCGACGTGCTCGCCGTCCTGCGCCGATGCGCCGACGCGCCAGCGGATTTGCGCGATCGGTCGCTCGCGCTCGCCGCGACCGTTCTGGAAATCGGAGGCGGTGCGCCCGCCGGGACCGGGGCTGCACGGGCACGAGACACGTTGGACTCTGGAAGCGCGCTGAGGAAGTTCGAAGCGATTTGCGCCGCGCAAGGCGGGATGCGAGATCCTCCGGTCGCGCCCCTCACGCATGTGGTCCGCGCGACACGTCGCGGCCGTATCACGGGAATCGACAATCGTAGACTCGCGCGTTTGGCAAAGCTCGCCGGCGCACCGCGCGCGGCATCGGCGGGCGTCGAGCTTCATGCACGACTGGGCGTCACGGTTCGATCGGATGAACCGCTGATCACGATTCACTCCGAGACGCCCGGAGAACTGGACTACGCCCGCGGCTATCTGGCCGCGAACCCACAGGTCATCGACCTCGAAGAAGGCTGACACAATGTCTCAACCACTGTTCTTTCCCCTTCCCGGGAATGAAGTCTTTGCCGAGCGGCTTGCCTCGGCAGTCGATGGTGAATGCGGTTTGCTTACGTTGCGCGACTTCCCCGACGGCGAGTCATACGTGCGCCTCGATAGCGATCCGTTCGGCCGCGACGTCATACTCGTCGCCACACTCAGGCATCCGAACGATGAGACGCTGCCGCTCATCTTCTTGGCCGACGCCGCCCGCGAGCTCGGCGCGCGGCGCGTCAGTCTCATTGCGCCGTATCTCGCGTACATGCGTCAAGACACGCGGTTTCGCGACGGCGAGGCGATTACCTCTCGGTCCTACGCCAAACTGATCTCGCGCGCCGTCGACTGCCTGTTGACGGTGGACCCGCACCTGCACCGCGTTCGGCGCCTGAAGGAGCTGTACGCGATACCGGCAACGGCGACCCACGTCGCGACCGAAGTCGGACAATGGATCGCCGCGAACGTGAAATCGCCGCTGATCATCGGCCCCGACCAGGAAAGCCGGCAGTGGGTCAACGGAATCGCCGCGGCCGCGGACGCGCCCTCCACGGTGTTGACGAAGACGCGACGCGGCGACACGGAGGTCATCGAGTCGGGCCTCGCTGTGGAGAACTACCGCTCGTGTACGCCGGTGCTCGTGGACGACATCATCTCCACTGGGCAGACGATGGTCACGGCGATCCAGCATCTCCGCGATCAGAGTCGGGCCGCGCCGGAGTGCGTGGCCGTCCACGCCGTGTTCGCCGACGGAGCGTACGCGGCGCTCAAAGCCGCCGGCGCGGCGCGCGTCGTGACGACGAATACCATCGCGCACCCGTCGAATTGCATCGACGTCACGCCGGCCGTGGCTCGGGACCTGCTCGGTCAGTTCGCTCCGGTCTGAGCGGGGCGGTCGTCGAGCGAGTAACACGCAGCATCGCAATACTCAGAACAACGCTGATCACAATGCCGACCGCCATCGGCGGCACGATGGCGAGCGACGCCGCCACGCCGCGCGCGCGCATGAAGAACGTCATCGCAATAATCGCGCAATCCATGAGAATGAAGAACACGAGCAACGGCGTCGCGAAGAGCAGACCGAAGGCGCGCCGCCTCCAGTGCGCCACGCCGGCGACGAGCGCGAGCGGCAACAGAAGCGCGAGGTCGAGCACGTGAACCGGATTGACGGGCAGTCCAATCTCCGCGACGCCCTCGGGCGCGCTGCCACTGGCCAACGCACGCACGATCGCGGCAAGCCACATCAATCCGAACGCGACCGCAATGAAGATCAGAAATACGCTCACTGAGCGCAGGCGGAAATTCGGTGGCCACAGCTCGCGAAGTTCCTGGAGGTCAATGCTCGCCGCGGCGCCGGCGAGCGCATACGACGACAGCCCGAGAGTCGCGACGTAGAGCGGAAAGATGGGACCGAAGTGGACGAAGAACGCGTACATCAGGTACGAATAGACGACGTAGATCAGCACCCCGAGCCACACCATGAGCGCCCGTACCGAACGTTGGCTCACGTACCACGCACTTATTGCGAGCGCGGGGGCGGCGACGAACAGACTTACCAGATCCTGACCGCTGCCCTGCGCGGCCCAGGATGCGCTCTCCCTCGCGTAGACCGCCGGTACGAAGAGGCCTGCCCCGCTGGCGAGCGCCATGAAAGCACTCGCCAACCACGACAGGCGTATCCACGTTCTAGAAACATTCACCATCGCCCGCAACTCAGAACCACTGCAGCCCCACGATGATCGGGGTGAAGCTCGTGTAGGTTCCAACGCCGCCGTTCTGATGGAAGCCGAGGTCGCTCTTGATGTGGAAAAAGCGTGACTCGACGAACAGCTCGGTCGGACCCCACGCCATCGACACGCCAGCTCCGACGTTCCAGCCGAAGTTGGTTTTCGCATCGTTGAATGCCAGGTTCTGCCCGGCGTTCGGACCAATGCTCCCGTACACTCCATTGACGACGCGATGCGCGCCGATTCCACCGAGCGCATACACGTTCGTGCGAGACGGCGCGCCCGGCGCATGCACACGGAGTTTCAGATCAGCGTTGAGCGACCACACTGTGATGTCGCCGCTCGCACTGGTCGTCACCTCGCTCGCGTTGTGCACTTGCGTTCCATTCAGGTGGTCGACGCTGAAGTCGGTGCGGAATCCCAGCGGCGAATCGTTCGCGTCCCAACCGAACGGCACCGTGGTGTTCCATCCGCCGGTGTAGCCGTTGCGAATGTCGCGTTGCGGCGCGCTCGCTCCCCCGGCGATTCCAAGATAGAAGCCGCGGGCGAGATGACGCTTGAGCGCCAGTTGCGCCTCACGCTCGGCTGCGTCGGCGCGTGCGATCGAGTCGAGGCGGGAGCGCTCCTTCATGGCGTCGGCTTCGACGCTCATTCGCCGCAGCCGAAACGCCATCGCGATCGAGTCCAGGCGCCACTGTTCGTCGCGCGCTTGCTGCTCACGCACGCCGGACGCATCGCGCTCGGCAGCCACCGCGCGATCGATCGCGGCCTGGTCCATCGCGCATTTCTCCGGCAGGCACACGTCGCCAGCAGCCGTCTTGGTTACGACACCTGCTTTCTTCTGCACTTTGATCCGCATTGCCGACGTATCCGAGGTCGGCTTGGTCGGGACGGCCTGCGCCGCCAGCGCCGTTGCGGAACCGATTATCGTGAGTCCGGCCATCAACGCCGCGATCCGATTGGCCGTGCGTCGATTTGACATAGAACCTCCGTTCTCATTGCATGTTGCCCCGCGTCTGAACCGCCCGAACCTCGGGCGTCTCTACGCTTCCACAACGTACGAGGTCAGCAATTCACGGTCTGTCCGACGTCCCACACGTCAATGTGCGGTTTGGCCTGATGGTCGCCAGCGGGCATCGGTCGCGAAAGCGACGACGGCAATCACCCCACGCCCGGTATCCCGCTGGCGTTCATGACGGCGATCGTCGTGACGGATCGTCGACGAGGCCCGAGCGCACGACCCGTGTCGTCACGGACAATTGGCCCACGTGACGCATGGAGTGCTCCGCTCCGTGTACCAGACAGCCGATGACGGTTGACGGCAGTTGCGCCCGCCCGACAGCGCGAAAGTCGCCCAGCGTTGCGACATCGATCGTTCGGAGCTCGCTCACAGCTGCATCGACACGCGCGGTCAACGCGTCCAGGAGTCTCGCGACGTCGGTTATCGCCAAGGGTTCGCCCTCCGCTCGCAGCGCCGCGAACTGTTCTGAAGACAACGCCTCACCGCGCGCGTACGTGAACAGACGATCGATCACGCCGATGATGTGTCGCACGTGAAACGCCGACGACGCGACGCCCGCTGGGCGCGCGTTCCACTCCGACTCGGTCAGGTGCTCGACTAATTCCCCGACGCTTTCGCGCACCTGCAACAGAATGTGCGCCACGGGCTGCAGGACGGCGGGCACGCCGTCGACGGGACCTCGCTGCCACCACTCGGTATTTGCCATCAGCGAGCCCACGTCGGCGTCCAGACGCGGAACGCGCCTCCGTCGTGCATCAGTGCCATCAAATACCACAGACCGTCGTAGTAACGATATCGGCCGGAGGGAATCGGCGTGTTCCACAATGCCGCGACGAATTGCGCCGCACGATTGCTGTCGGTCGCGGCGAGGCTCGCCACGGCGTTCGTGGCCACGAGGGCTGTCGCGTGCGCCGAATCCGTCTGCTGCGTGCCGTCGAGCGTGAACTTGCTGCCGTAACGATCGATTCCCTTCGAAGCGAAGAAGGCTTGAATGCGATCACTCAACTCACATTCGCGTGGATCGGCAGCCCACCACGACCAATCGACCGACCAGTTGGCCGCCGTGCGCCACGCATCGGCGGCGAAGGTTGCGCCGCGATTCGTTGGACCAACACCGAGCGGGGTGCCATCGAAGTTCGCGTAGTCCGGAGCGAGCCCGGTGCGAGGATGCGTCGTCTTCTGAAAGAAGTCCCGACTGGCGCGAGCGGCGTCGGCCCAGAATGAACGATCGCGCGCCGGACCCCAACGCGCCCACAGCTCGTAGAACGCGGGCAGATGATACGAAGGATCGGTGTGATCGTGCCGGCTCGTGTCTGGCGTGAACCGAACCATCTTGTATGCCGGATTGAACTCCGCGTATTCCGTTTCCGTTCTCCCGCGCACTCCGGGACCCGAGATCACCGCACGGTTCTTCATATCCGACAACAGGCGATCCGCCGAGGCGCGGTAGTCGTAGATCCCCCGCCCATCGCCCCATCGTGCCGACGCGAAGTACAGCGCCATCGCGTAATACTCCTCGCCATCCGGCGCCGGCGACTCGCTGTTCGGCGTGCCGTCCGTCTTCAACGACCATGAGAAGTAGCCGTAACTCGGGTGCGTCGGCACGTCGTGATACATGTACGTCTTCGACCAATTCCAGAGCGCATCGAACTCGGCTTTCTTGTCGAGCTGGACGGCGATCATCATCCCGTACGACATGCCTTCCGTGCGCACGTCGTGGTTGTTGATATCGGTGACGTACGCGAGCGGACCGTTCGCGTTGGTGCCCGCGCTATAATAGACCGTCTCTGTCGCGGTGTCGCCGTGGAAGAGCTGCTGAAACGCAGACTCGATCTTCGCCGAGACCTCATTCGGCGCGTGGCCGGCCTCGACGAAAAGATTGCGGTACACGCCGGTCACGGCGGCACCCCGCACTGACTGTGCGCCGGCGCGCAGCGCATGACCGCTCGTCGCGAGCAACAGGCAGAGACAAGCCGCGAGACGCCGCGGCGTCGTGTGTACCGTCATGCCCAAAGCTGGGTTCATGACCGACGGATCGCAACGCCGCGGCGCACGACGATCAGGCGCGCGTAATCGAAGTCAGGACCGATTCAGCACTCAGGATCGACTTTCGCGTCCTCATCCGCCGTCTCTACCAGCACGGTGTAGTTCTTCGCGAGCGCCGCGATGGCACCGATCGCGACCAGCGTGGGCGCGAGCAACGCGCCGACCACTCCCGCCGTGAGCGGAATCTCGAGCACCGTGTTACCGTCCTCCGACAGTACGACCAGGCGCCGCACGTTGCCCTGATGCACCAACTCCTTGACCTTCGCGAGGAGCTCCTCACCTCGCACCGAGTGCTTGGAGGTCTTGACCGACCCCTCGATCGTCGCGTTCGTCATGCCTTCTCCTTTCGTTGACTCGACGGACCGCACGGACTCCGTCCGTCTCAACGAAACGATGCTTGCATTGACCGACGCGCGCCGTCGGCCGTTCACCGCCGATCTGTCAGGTGCGAGCGGACCGCAACGCTACGCCGGCCCAGCGGCGACCGTCGCGACGATTCCCGACAGCAGGTACTCGATGACGTCGCTCGATGAATAGCGTTCACGACCGGCAAGGAAACCGCCGAGCGACACAAGATCGTCGCCGCTCGTCACGAGAGGTTTCTCCTCGCCGCTCAGGCGCCGCTGCGGTTGACCGATGTTCGCGGCGAGCCCGTTGCAGAGACAGCGGCGCCCCACAGTGTCGGCGAAGTCACCGCCCTTCGCGACATACGCATCGACCGGCTCGGCGGGACAGCGATAACCGAGCTTGCCCGTCGCGGTGCGATACGGCGTGCGAAGGTAGCCGAGGTCGCAGATGCGCTCGCGCTCCTCGTTCTGCGAATCAAGACCGTCGACGTCGACCACTTTGAACGGGTAGCCGGTCGGCGAGGCACGCGGATCGGTCAGAATCCGCACGGCGTCGGCGCGAACGCCGTCCAGCACCCGCGCCTTGATGTCGGCCGCGAGGCCGGACTCGTCGCAGTAGGCGAACAGCGTTCCCACCTGGATGCCCGCAGCGCCGGCGGCGAGCGCGGTGCGGAGTCCGTCTGGCGATCCCATTCCGCCTGCCATCCAGAACGGGAGACCCAACTCGCGGACCTTCTCGAGATCGACGACGTCGCGATCACTATAGATTGGCTCGCCGAGGCTGTTGAGCGACAGCTCGCCACGCGGCGGGGCGTTGTGTCCGCCGGCAGTCGGACCCTCGATGATGAATCCGTCGACGCGACCGTTCGCCTTTCGCGCGAGTGTCGTCGCGAGCGAGTGCGCCGAAACGATGGCGAGGAAGCGCGGTCGCACGAGTGGCGCCAAGTCCCGAGCGACATGTTGCCGCGGGTCGAAGGTCAGATTCTCCACTTCGCCCGGCGCAAGCCCGGCGACATCGAGCTTGAGCGACGCCGGACGATGCTCGGCGAACGCGTCGAGCACTCCCGGGATCTCGCGCGGAATGCCCGCGCCCATGAGAACGAAGTCGATGCCGGCGAGCATCGCGCCATACAACGTGGCGAGATTCGGCATCTGCACCTTCGTGAGGAGATTTATTCCGACGGGGCGGCTGTGGCCGCGCTTCGCCAACCACACTTCGACGAAGCTCGCGAGCATGATGAGCTGCTGTCGCGCCAGGCTCGTGACCTGCTTCTGCATTGGCAGCATCTTGTACGGAGCGCCGGCAGGTCGCCCGCGTGGCAAGAAGTACCTGTGAAGCACGCTCTCGCCCACTCCGGCGATCGGAAACTCAGCGATCGCCGCACGGACGTGACCCCCGGCATCTCCGTCCTGGAGCCGGCGCACGAACACTGTATCGATTGCCGTGCCGGAAACGACGCCCAGCTGGCCGGACATGGACACGGCGCGGGCGAGCACCCAATTGGAGACGGCAATTCCCATTCCGCCCTGGATGATGAGCGGATTGTCTGGCGAATGAGGAAGGTCTGAGGCCATCATGTCGGGGAAAAGGGGGACAGAATTGGAATCTCGGAGCGTCGTCGCGCGTCGAGTATCCTCCGAATCCCTGATATGATGTGGTGGAATCGACGACTACGAACCTCGCCGCGCGCGCTCCACGACCAGCCGCTCCTCGGCGATCGCGATGTTTCGACGCGTCCGGTCGATCGCGTCCACGTTCACCGAGATTGAATCGATCCCCCACTCGACCAACCGCTCCGCGTACTCCGGGTGGACCGACGGGGCTTGTCCGCAGATCGAGCAGGTCAATCCGAGTCGGCGGCACTCGCCGATGATCGACTTGATCGCGTCGAGCACGGCGGGATCTCGCTCGTCGTAGGCGGCGCCGAACAACGCACTGTCGCGGTCCACGCCGAGCATGAGCTGCGTGAGATCGTTCGAGCCGATCGAGACGCCGCTGATTCCGAGCGACGCGTACGTCGGCAGCCAGTACACGACCGACGGCACTTCCGCCATGATCCAGCGCTCGAGGCGGGTATCGGATCCGAGCGGACTCGCATCGACAAGAGCAAGACACGCTTTGAGCTCGTGCGCGGTGCGCACGAATGGAATCATCAGATGTAGGTTCTCGAAATCGCGCCGCACTTCGGCCAGCGCGCGCAGCTCCAGGGCAAACAGATCGGGCTCGCGCGTATATCGGAAACAGCCGCGATACCCGATCATGGGGTTCGCTTCGGTCGGCTCATGCGACGCGCCGCCTGTGAGATCCCGGAACTCGTTCGACCGAAAATCCATCGCGCGGTAGACGACCGGCCGTGGCGCGAACGCTTCCGCGAATGTTCGCAGGCTGCCCACCATGCGCGCGACAAACTCGTCGGCGCTGTGCTCGGCGAGGAAGGCGCGGGGATGCATGTTCTCGAGTGCGGCGAGCATCATGAATTCGGCGCGCAGCAGGCCGACACCGTCCACGTCGCGAGCCGCGACTTCGCCTGCGCGCTCGGGCTCGGCAAGATTGACGTACAACCGCGTCGCCGTGATCGGCGCGACATTCGCCGATTGCGTCACCCGCGTTCCGGGCGCGTTGGCCGGTTGCGACGCGTCGACACGGCCCGCCATCACAGTGCCTGCACTGCCATCGACCGTGACCAGTGTTCCCGTCGACAGCAGGCGTGTGGCATCTCGCGCGCCGACAATACACGGCAATCCGAGCTCGCGCGCCACGATCGCCGCGTGCGACGTCATCCCGCCGGCGTCCGTCACGATCGCCGCAGCCCGGCGCATGATCGGAACCCAGTCGGGCGACGTCATGCGGGTCACGAGAATCTCGCCAGCCTGCATCGCAGACTCATTGCTTGGTGAGTCGAGCACCCGCACCGCGCCCGACACACGACCGGGGCTCGCGCCGAGTCCGTGGACGAGCGGTTTGGCGGCGATCGCCGGTGAACTAATGCTCGCAGTGGCCTGCAACGTCGTGATCGGACGGCTCTGGGTGAGGTAGATGTCTTTCCCCTCGATCGCGAACTCCAAATCCTGCGGCACTCCGTAATGCTCTTCGGCCGTGCGCGCGAGTTTGGCGAGCGTCGTGACCTCCGCTGCGGTGAGCACGGGCGCGATTGCGCGCGGATCGCCGGCGAGATCGAAGCGCGTGGTCGCCTGTCTGCCGGCGTCCCAGGTGAGCAAGAACTCCTTCTCGGCGATGTCGGTCGTGACGACGGTGAGTGATTTCTTGTCGATCACGTGGCGGTCGGGAGTCACGGCGCCCTGCACCACCGACTCGCCTAGTCCCCATGCCGCTTCGATCACCATCCGTGATGGGTCGCGCGTCGCGGGGTCCGTCGTGAACATGACGCCGGATTTCCCCGAGTTCACCATTCGCTGAACGATGACCGCGACCGGCATCTCGAGCGGCATCCCCT
>DASVYG010000220.1:0-4016 GCA_036392315.1 Gemmatimonadaceae bacterium | reverse complement strand
ATGCGGATCGTGCGACGCGGGGCACCGGGAACTGCAGCGTCCCAAAGCGCTGGGGGTACGTGCTCGACGAGGTACGCGGTGACTCGGCAGTTGGTCTGCCACGAGGCGAGGAGGGTCGCGGCGAGATCGTCGGGTGAGGTCATTGCACCGCCTGTGTCGACGGCGGAGACGCGTCTTGTCCTCATCGCGATCCTTTCGGCCGCCGCGCCGCGACGAGTGCCGATACCTCCCGGTCCATCGCTCTCGGTGATGCTCCGAGGCCCGCCACGACAGCGTCAATCGCTTCAGGCGTGCGGTTCTGGCTCATCTTCCATTTTCCCTCGAGGCGCGTCACGCGGACCTCGACGCCGACGATCGCCTTCATCTGCTGCGCGATGAATTCCGGCGGTGCGTCGTCCACGCGCCAGGGCGTCTCGCCAGCGGGCGCCAGCCGGTCGGTTTCGCTACGGTCCGAAAGACGGTGAAGGTGTGGCAGCAGCCATGCGGGATCATCGATGAATCGCAGCATGCCATAGGCATGGACCGCGACGTAGTTCCAGGTCGGCACCTCGCGCCCGTGCGTTGCCTTGCCTGGATACCAGTTCGGCGTGACATAGGCGTCGGGCCCGGTGAAGATGACGAGCGCCTCAGTGCCGTCACGGGCAAGCGCATGGTGGGGATTGGCGCGTGCCAAGTGTCCCTCCAAGACGCCGTGCTCACCGGACGCTGGGTCGAAGACGAACGGAACGTGTGTGGCGAAGAGCTCACCCGATGCGCCGGCCGTCACCAGCGCGCCCAACGGATGCGCGGTGATGAAGCCGGCCAACTCCTCGGGTCGCTCCTCGGCGTACGTGCGCGGGATGTACACGGCGGCTGAGGTTTAGGAAGAAGAGTTGGGGTGGGACGACTGCACGGTCACGGGGTCGCGCCTGCGCGCTCACCGCCAAATCCCCCGAGCGCACTGACGATCATCCCCACGATCACTACCGTCAGGGCGCCGATCACGTTGTGCCAGAGGAATGCCACTGACGGTGCACCGAAATTCACGATGCCCACCACTGTCATGCCAGCCAACAGCCCAATGAACGCACCGATCGCGCGAGCCCGCGGGATCATCGCCAACAGGAACACGCCGAGTATCGAACCGTAGAAGAACGACCCGAATCGGTTCACCACCTCGATCAGCGAGCCGAGGTTCACGGCGTACGTCGCGATGACGCAGGCGAAAATACCCCACAAGCCCGTCGCCGCGCGCGACACGATGAGAAAATGCTCATCCGACGCTTCCCGCCGCACCCAGCGGCGATAGAAGTCGATCACCGACGCGGTGGACAGCGAGTTGAGCTCGCCCGAGATGGCGTTCATCGCCGCCGCGATTACCGCGGCGATGAACAAGCCCGCCAGCCCGATCGGCAGGTGATCGAGAACGTAGCGTGGAATGATATAGTTGACGTCGCGCGACGGTTGTCCCGTCACGCGCTCCGCGAGCGCGAGCGCTTCCGTCCGCACCGAGTCGGCGCCGGCCTGTTGGGCGCGGTAGGTCTCGAGCGCCGACGCCGCTTGCGCGTCAGTTCCATGATCGCGGGCTCGTGCAACGGCGCGTGCCGCCACATCGCGCGCGACAAGATCGGCGGCATATCGAGACTCCAGCGCACCGTACAATGCCGGCTGCTCCCTTCGCACCAAGCGCTCGTGCGCCGGGTTGAACAGCAGCGGCGGACGCTCGAATTGATAGAACACGAACACCAGAACGCCGATCAACAGAACCATCGCCTGGAGCGGGATCTTCCAGTAGGCGCTGATCAACAGTGAGCTGCGCGCTTCGTCGACGGACTTGGCGGCCAGATAGCGCTGTACCTGGCTCTGGTCGGTGCCGAAGTACGACAGCATCAGGAAGGTTCCGCCGATTACGCCCGACCAGAAGGTGTAGGTGTTCGTGAGGCTGAACGAGAAGTCGAACACGCGCAACCGGCCCGTCGCACCCGCGATGTGCAACGCGTCGCTCGGCGAAACGGGTATCTGTACGAGGAGGGTAACGGTCACCGCGACGATCGCCGTCACGATCAGCATCATCTGCTTGACGTCGACCCATGTCACCGCCTGAACGCCACCAATCATCGTGTAGAGCACCGCGGGCACGCCGATGATGGCAACCGACCAGCCGATGCTCCAGCCAAAGATCGCCGAGAAGACGACGGCCGGCGCCGCGATGATCGTACCGCACGACATCGCACGCGACACGAGAAAGAGGAATGCCGTGAGCGATCGCGTCTTCGCGTCGAAGCGGCGCTCGAGGAACTCGTACGCGGTGTACACCCCTGATCCGTGCAGGAACGGTACGAGCGTCACGCCGAGGATCACCATCGCCAGCGGCAACCCAAAATAGAACTGGACGAATCGCATGCCGTCCGTCGCACCCTGGCCCGTCGTGCCGATCATCGTCACGGCCGAGAGCTGCGTCGCCATCACCGACAAGCCGACGGCCCACCACGGCAGGCTGCGGTTGGCCAGGAAATAGCCTTGGATTCCTTTCGTGCCGCTCGACCGGCGAATGCCGTGAGCGATTACGTACACCAACCACCCAATGACGATCGCCCAGTTCAGTGGATGCACGTTACGCGGAGTAGCGCCACTGGAGCAGCCACAATGCACACAGCGTCACGATCTGGACGAGCATGACGCTGGCGAGCGTGCGACGAAAGCGGCGCGATCCGTTCGTATCGGCGCTCATCGCCGCGCCCAAGCGAGACGTCCACCAAAGGCGATCGACAATCCGCCCGTCGCGCGCTCCAGCCGCGCCTCGACCGCCGGCCGCGTCAGCATGGTGCCGAGCCGGTCGATGAACCACGCATACGCGGAGAGCCACGCGAAGCCCATAAGGCGAGGGTCGACACTCACGGTCGAATCGGGTTCGACGTCGTCGCCGGCCGGCTCGTGGCGCGCTGATCGGCCGATAAGAGATTGATGAACAGCCGCGCGGCGCCGGGATTGCCGGCCGGCAGCTGACGAAAGAACGAGAAGGTCGTGTAGATGTAGGTCCCCTTGCCCATCGGGGCGACGAGCACCGCTGCGTCGTTCGGCGGCTCGTTCGGGTCGTTCATCGAGAATAGCGCGTGATACTGCTTGTCGAACGTGTGCGGCATGTACGACGAGCGCTCCTGCACCCAGTTGGCGAAATCATTCTCGCCGATCTTGTTCGGCGTCGATAGGAGCGGCGACGCGGGGTCGATGACGCGGACCACCGCCCGCTCGTCGGTCACGCGATCGGCCGGACGGCTCAACGTGATCGGATACGGAAGAATACCGGGCCGAGTGTACTCGAACTGCCCGTACTGCGTCACCACGGTGCCCCCGTTACGCACGAAGCGCATGAGCACGGGATTGTTGGCCACGAGCGCCGGGCTCGCCTCGTACGCGCGCGTCCCGAGAACGATGGTGGTGAAGTTCGAGAGATTGGTCTGCGGGAGCGCCGCCGGATCCAGCTCAGTCACGGGAAGACCCAGCTCCTGGAGCATCGGCATCACGTTGTCGCCGACGCCGCGAATGTACCCGACGCGTAGATTGGCGTACGTCGCATTCACGGCCTCGATCTGCACCACCGACTGACGGTAGAGTCGCTGCGGACGAATGTGCTCGTACTCGATCGGCACGAAGCCGAGATCGAATGTCTCGTCGCCGGTCGTCGCCGTCGCCGTGACCTGATGGCGACCAACAGGCATGCGACCCTGCACGCGGAAGTAGAGGCTCGCCGAGGCGAACGGCTTGAGCGTTACCCGACGCACGGCCGAATCGGCGCGCAGCCCGGCCGGGAGCGCGAGCGACACATCGACGTCGCGCGGTGTGGTGGCCGCCGAGTGGACGGACACGACCATCGTCCGGTCGAACGGCGAATTGGCGCGCGCATACTCGATCTCGTGCTGCAGCAACACGGTGATCTCCGGCACGACCGCGATCGGACGGCGCACTTCGCCGCGCGCCGGGTCTGCAAACCGGAAGACGATCGGCCCCGTGTGAACCGGCACGTCGACGCCGGCGAT
>DASVYG010000219.1:0-7294 GCA_036392315.1 Gemmatimonadaceae bacterium | reverse complement strand
CTCGCGCGACAGATCATTTCCATGGGCGAGACGTATGACTTCGAGTTCGTGCCGGTCGAAAAGGGAAATCTTCGCGTCGAGGTTCGCGCGTTGGTTGGCAACGCGCGGCTGCTCGTGCGGGCGCCGATCCGCGTCGAATAGCCGCGTGCCTGTGCGCAGGCGGACGGCGCCATGAGCGACGTGCTCTTCGACTCCGCGGACGGCGTGGCGACGTTGACGCTGAATCGCCCGGAGGTTTTGAACAGCTTCAACCGCTCCATGGCTCGCGAGCTTCGCACTGCGCTCGAGCGCGTCGCCGGGGATGCCACACTGCGCGCCGTCGTTCTGACGGGCGCGGGTCGCGGGTTCTGCGCCGGCCAGGATCTCGCCGAGGCGGTGCCCACGGATGGCGCGATGCCAGATCTTGGCGACATCGTGCGCGACGGCTACAACCCGATTGTGCGGGCGATTCGCAAACTCGAAAAGCCGGTGTTGTGTGCGGTGAACGGAGTCGCCGCCGGTGCGGGCGCGAACCTCGCATTCGCCTGCGACATCGTGTTCGCGTCTTCGTCGGCGACGTTCATTCAATCGTTCGCAAAGATCGGTGTCATCCCCGACACCGGCGGCACGTTCATCCTTCCGCGGATCGTCGGACTTCACCGCGCGACGGTCATGACGATGCTCGCGGAAAAAATGTCGGCGCAGCAGGCGCGCGATTGGGGACTGGTCTACCTGGTGACGGAGCCGGACTCGCTCATGGAGACCGCTACGGGCACGGCGCGCTTCCTCGCTACGCAACCCACGCGCGGACTCGGTCTCATCAAACGCGGGTTCAACGCATCGCTCGGCGTCGATCTCGACGATCAGCTCGACTACGAGGAAGAGTTGCAGCGAGAGGCCGGCGGCACGACGGATTACGCCGAGGGCGTTCGCGCGTTCCTCGAGAAGCGGAAGCCAGTCTTCAAAGGACTATAGCGTGGCGCTCGAGAATACGACGGTGGTCGGAGTGGTCGGCGCCGGCGCGATGGGGACGGGTATCGCCCAGGTAGCGGCTGCCGCGGGCCATCACGTTGTCCTCGCCGACGCGCGACAGGGTGCCACGGCAAAAGCACAAGCCGCCATCGCGAAAGCAATGGATCGCGAGGTCGAAAAGGGACGCATGAGTCGCGACGCCGCCGACGAGCTCATGTCGCGCATCGATTTTCAGTGGAACGCCGTTGGCGACGATCTTTCTTCGTATTCGCGCTGCGGCCTGATCGTGGAAGCCGTCGTCGAGGACCTCGACGTCAAGCAATCGTTGTTTCGGCGCTTGGAGTCCGTAGTCTCCGCCGAATGCGTGCTCGCGACGAATACGTCGTCGTTGTCGGTGGCTGCGATCGCGTCGGCGTGCGAGACGTCGAGTCGTGTGGTCGGAATGCATTTCTTCAATCCGGCGCCGGTGATGCCGCTCGTCGAGGTGGTGCCGTGGCTTGGCGGCGACGCAGCAATCGCGTCCTCCTCGTACGCGTTGATGCAGCGGTGGAACAAGACGCCCGTCCTCGCCTCGGATACGCCGGGGTTCATCGTGAACCGAGTGGCACGTCCGTTCTATGGCGAAGCACTTCGAATGCACGACGAGGGCGTGGCGGACGTCGCCACCATCGATTGGGCGATGAAGGAGTTGGGCGGATTCCGCATGGGCCCGTTCGAGCTCATGGATTTCATCGGCAACGATGTCAACTTCGCCGTCACGCGGTCCGTCTTCGAGGCGATGTTCTTCGATCCGCGCTACAAACCGTCCCTCACGCAAAAGCTGCTCGTCGACTCGAACTTTCTCGGCAAGAAGTCGGGGCGCGGATATTACGACTACCGTCCCGGTGCCCCGTCTCCGGAGCCGCGCAAAGACATCAATACCGGCCTTCTCATCTTCGAGCGCGTCCTGGCGATGCTGATCAACGAGGCCGTCGACGCGGTGTTCTGGCGCGTGGCATCGGCCGAAGACATCGATCTCGCCATGACGAAGGGGGTAAATTATCCCAAGGGTCTGCTCGCATGGGCGAACGAGCTCGGCTTGTCGCGCGTGCTCGGCTGGCTCGAGCGGTTGCAGGACGAATACGGCGAGGACCGATATCGCCCGAGCCCGTTGCTCAAGCGCATGGCGCGTGACGAACGACGATTCTTCGAATGAGCGTCGACGAACAGATTCTTGCCGATCGCGTCGTGTCCGCGATGATGGCAAAGGATGCGTTTAGTCGGTGGCTCGGTATCGAGCTGGTCGAGGTGCGGCCGCGCGGCGTAACGGCGACACTGACCGTACGGAATGACATGCTGAACGGCTTTGGCGTGTGCCACGGCGGAGTGACGTTTTCGTTGGCTGACAGCGCGTTGGCGTTTGCGTCGAACACGCACGGCCGACTCACAGTCAGCATCGAGAACTCGATCACGTATCCGGCGCGGATTGTCGAGGGCGATGTGTTGACCGCCGTTGCCGAAGAGGAGGGCGCGACGAATCGGCTCGGGTTCTACCGCGTGACGGTACGTCGCGCAGAGGACATCGTCGCGCTCTTTCGCGGCACAGTGTACAAGACGAGTCAGGAATTCTTTCCGAATCCAGAATGAGTGAAGCGTACATCATCGACGGCGTGCGGACGGCGGTCGGAAACATCGGCGGTGGGTTGAGCGAGGTGCGTGCCGACGATCTTGCTGCCCACGTCATCCGCGAGTTGTTGCGCCGGAATCCAACTCTCGACCCCGCGCGCGTGGCCGACGTCGTGCTTGGCTGTGCGAACCAGGCGGGCGAGGACAATCGCGACGTCGCGCGCATGGCGCTGTTGCTCGCCGGGCTGCCGGTGACGGTGCCAGGCGAGACGGTGAATCGCTTGTGCGCGTCGGGCATGAGCGCCGTCGCGAACGCGGCGCGTGCCGCCAAGCTCGGCGAAGGAGACTTTTACGTTGCGGGCGGCGTGGAGAGTATGACGCGAGCCCCGTTCGTACTGTCGAAGGCGAGCAAGCCCTTCGCGCGTGACATGGAGCTGTTCGACACCAGCCTTGGCTGGCGCTTCGTGAATCCGAAGATGAAAGCGAAGTACGGCACCGACTCGATGGGCCAGACCGCCGAGAATGTAGCCGAGCAGTACGGCGTCTCGCGGGCGGATCAGGATTGTTTCGCGCTGAGGTCACAGCAGAAGGCAGCCGCGGCGCGAAGCGCGAGTCGGTTCGCGAGTGAAATCACCGCGGTCGAGATTCCGCAAAAGAAAGGGGACCCGAAGCGATTCGATCAGGACGAATTCATTCGCCCGGACACGACGCTCGACGTGCTCGCCAAGCTCAAACCGGTGTTTCGCACGGAGGGTGGCTCCGTGACCGCGGGAAATTCGTCCGGTCTCAACGACGGTGCCGCGGCGCTGCTGATCGCATCCGACAACGGCGTGCGCGAGTTGAGCGCGACGCCACTCGCGCGCATCGTGACGAGCGCGGTCGCCGGAGTCGAGCCGCGCATCATGGGGATGGGGCCGGTGCCCTCGTCACGGAAGGCACTCGAACGCGCTGGCCTTACCCTCGATCAGATGGATGTGATCGAGCTCAACGAAGCCTTTGCCGCGCAGTCATTGGCATGTTTGCGTGAGCTCGGCGTCGCCGACGACGATCCGCGAGTGAACCCGAACGGCGGCGCGATCGCCATCGGTCACCCGCTGGGCATGTCCGGCGCGCGTCTGCTGTTGACCGCGGCGCGGCAGCTCGAACAGACCGGCGGGCGCTACGCGCTCTGCACGATGTGCATCGGAGTCGGTCAAGGGATGGCGACGATCATCGAGCGGGTCTGACGTGTCCAACGTGTTTGCGTTCGATGGGTTTCGTCCCGTGATTCACGAATCGGCATTCATCCATCCCAATGCGACCGTCACCGGGAACGTGATCATCGGCCGGGACGTGTATGTCGGGCCGGGCGCGGCGCTTCGCGGCGATTGGGGCGGTGTCGTGATCGAACACGGCTGCAATGTCCAGGAGAACTGCGTCGTGCACATGTTCCCGGGCGTCACGGTGGTGCTCGAGGAGAGCGCGCACATTGGACACGGGGCGATCGTCCACGGCGCGCGCATCGGCCGCAACGCATTGATCGGGATGAACGCGGTGATCATGGATCACGCGGTGGTCGGCGCCGAGTCCGTGGTCGGCGCGCTGACGTTCGTGCCGGCGGACATGCAGATCCCCCCGCGTTCGGTCGTCGTCGGCAATCCAGCCAAGATCGTGAAGCAGGCGAGCGACGAGATGATCGCGTGGAAGACCGAGGGAACGCGCTTGTATCAATCGCTGCCCGGACGACTCCATGCGTCGCTCACGCCGTGTGAGCCTCTGAGAACAGTACCACCCGACCGCCGTAAGCAGCAGATGACTTACCGCACGTGGAACGAGACGAGACAATCATGACCGCGACGTCAACAACGATTCGACCAATTGGCATCGCCGGCGCGGAGCCGCGACGGTTGCAGAACTACGTGATGGGAGAGTGGGTGACGGGCGGCGGTCAGGCCGCTGGCCTGTTTCACGCCGTGACGGGCGAGGAGATCGGGGAAGCGTCGACGGGCGGCATCGACTTCAAGGGCATGGTCGACTACGCGAAGCGGGTCGGCGGGCCGGCGTTACGCCATCACACGTTTCACGAGCGCGCGCTGATGCTCAAGGCGGCGGCGCAATATCTCATGGGGCGAAAGGACGAGTTCTATCTCGTATCGGCGGCGACCGGCGCGACGAAGCAGGATTCGTGGATCGACATCGAGGGCGGGATCGGGACGTTCTTCGCCTACGCGTCTCGCGGGCGGCGAGAATTTCCCAACGAGACGTTCTACATCGATGGACCGATGGAGGCGTTGTCCAAGGGCGGCACCTTCGTTGGCCGCCACATCTGCGTCCCGCTCGAAGGAGTCGCGGTTCACATCAACGCCTTCAATTTTCCCGTGTGGGGAATGTTGGAGAAGCTCGCGCCCACCTTGCTCGCCGGAGTTCCAGCAATCGTGAAGCCGGCGACGATCACATCGTATCTCACGGAAGCCGTGTTCCGGGCGATGATCGACGCACGCATCTTCCCGGAGGGCGCGTTGCAGCTGCTCTGCGGCAGCGCCGGGGATCTGCTCGACCACCTCGACTCCCAGAGCGCCGTCGCATTCACCGGGTCGGCCAGTACCGGCAAGATGCTCAAGTCGTCGCGCGCGATTCTCGAGGAGAGCGTGCGCTTCAACATGGAGGCGGACTCGCTCAACTACTCGATGCTCGGTCCGGACGCCATGCCGGGCAGCGAAGAGTTCGATCTGTTCATCAAGGAAGTCGCGCGGGAGATGACGGCGAAGGCCGGGCAGAAATGCACGGCGATACGCCGCACGCTCGTGCCGGAGGCGTTTCTCGAGGACGTCATGGCCGCGCTCAAGAAGCGTCTCGCCTCAGTGACGATCGGCGATCCATCGGTGGACGGCGTGCGAATGGGTCCGCTGGCCGGTCGCGCCCAAGTGACCGAGGTCCGACGGAGCGTCGACGCGATCGCGCGCGCGAACGAGTTGGTCTACGGCAATCTCGACGACTACGCCGTCGTGGGCGCGGATCGCACGCGCGGCGCGTTCTTTCCGCCGTTGCTCTTCTACTCGAAGGATCCCTTCGGATCGCCGGAGGCGCACGAGATCGAGGCCTTTGGGCCGGTGAACACCGTCATGCCGTACGACAGCGTTGCGGACGCGATCGAGCTCGCGAAGCGAGGGAAGGGGAGTCTCGTCGGGTCGCTCTTTACCGCCGACGACGCTGTTGCGCGCGATGTCGTGCTCGGAACCGCTGCCTATCACGGGCGCCTCATGCTGGTCAACCGGCAGAGCGCAAAGGAGTCGACGGGCCACGGATCGCCCCTTCCGCACTTGGTGCACGGTGGACCGGGGCGCGCCGGCGGCGGCGAAGAGATGGGCGGCGTGCGGGGTGTGCTGCACTACATGCAGCGAACGGCGCTCCAAGGGTCGCCTACGACGCTGATGCACGTGACGAAGGAGTACATCCCCGGCGCCGAGCGCACGTACGACCGCGTGCATCCGTTCCGAAAATATTTCGACGAGCTCGAGATCGGCGATGCGCTCGTCACGGCCCGACGCACGGTGACCGAGGCGGACATCGTCAACTTCGCCGGTGTGAGCGGTGATTTCTTCTACGCGCACATGGACGACATCGCCGCGCGCGATTCGATCTTCGAGAAGCGGGTCGCGCACGGATATTTCGTGCTGTCGGCGGCGGCCGGGCTCTTCGTCGACGCCGCTCCCGGGCCTGTGTTGGCGAACTACGGTCTCGAGACGCTGCGCTTCGTGAAGCCGGTCTATCCCGGCGATACCATCCAAGCGACGCTCACGGTCAAACAGAAGACCGCCAAGGAACGACGCGACGGTCAGGTCCCACAAGGCGTCGTTGCGTGGGACGTCGAGGTGAAGAATCAGAGTGGCGAGCCCGTGGCCGTGTACACGATTCTCACGCTCGTTCGGCGCAAAGATCATGGCGCCGCGGCGGCCGACCCGTCGAGCATCGCGAGTCAGACGCCGGGGAAGATGGCCGATGCGGACGGCCGATGAGTACACCGTCCGCTTGATGCCGTCCTTGAGGTGAGGGACGTGAAAGTTGATCAACAGGCCCACTCGATGGCCGCTCAGCTTCAAGTATGAGAGCAACTGAGCTTCGTGGACTGGCAGGATCGTCGCCACCGCCTTGAGTTCGACGATGACTTGCTCCTCAACCAATAAATCGATGCGGTAACCGAGCTCGATTCGCAGGCCATCGTACAGAACCGGGAGCTCGAGCTCCGTCCGAACCTGGAGTCCGCGCTTGCGGAGCTCGTACGCGGTACAAACCGCGTAAGGTCGCTCAAGAAGTCCTGGGCCCAGCGTCGAATGGACCTTCATGGCCGCGTCAACGATTTGGCCGCTGACGTCATTTACATGCATCCGCTGTCTGTGTCCTCCGTGTCCTCTGCGCCCTCTGTGGTACAGAGACTAAGGCGCGCCCGTCATGCGCGAGTCATCCGCGGTTGTTCAACGCCGGTCCCAGCTCTAGCGTACGAGGTGCAGCGCGCTCACTCCGCGCGCATTGCTCCCTGCCCGAATTCGACTGGAGGCTCTTCGTGTTTGCTCGAGCGCTTTCTGTGCGCGGAATGATCGTCGCGCTGCTGGCTCCTTCACTTCTGTTTGCTCAACGCGGCGGCCGCGGTCGCGGCGCCGGCGCCGCCGACTCGACCAACACCGGCGACGTCTCCTGGCGCAACATCGGACCCGAGACCGCTGGACGCATGGTCGCCGTGGCCGGCTCCGCTGCGCGGCCC
>DASVYG010000218.1:0-2174 GCA_036392315.1 Gemmatimonadaceae bacterium | reverse complement strand
CGGAGTGACCACGACGTCGTCGACGTCGCTCGCGGCCGGCTCGCTCGTGCCAACGACGGTCGCGTCTCCGTTCCAAGCTTCTGCGCCACTGCCGTTGCAGCAGCAGTTCGACGACGCCCTCCGTGAGAGCGCCCGACGTGAAGTGCTGAGCGGCTCGTGGCAGAGCGCCGCCGTTCCCGCTGTCGGCGCGAGGAAAACCGTGACGGCCGCGCTGCCGGACGTCGGCAGCCTGCGCGACTTTCGAGTGATTTTCGGCGCGCTCGGCTCCTTCTCGTCGTCGACGGTCAGCGCGCGGCTTGATTACGTCGGCGCAAACCTGCTGCTCTATGTCGACACGCTCGCGCCGGCCAACGGCTTCACCAGCGCGCAGCTGCAAGCCTTCGGACAGTACTTCGATCAAACGCTGTATCAGATCGACGTCGCGGCATTCGGTGCGCCCGCCGACGTGGACGGGAATGGGCGCGTGATCATGTTGCTTTCGCCGTCGGTCAATCGCTTGACGACCGCGGCCGCGTGTCGGACGAGCGGCTACGTTGCCGGCTACTTCAACGGCTCGGATTTCGGAACGAGCGCGAGCTCGAACCGGGGCGAGATCTTCTACGCCGTGGTGCCCGATCCCAATGGCACGCTGAGCTGCGCGCACACGGTGTCGAATCTTCTCGCCACGGTGCCGGCGACGTTTCTCCACGAGCTCCAACATCTGATCAGCTTCTCGCAACACGTCGTCGTCGAGGGCGGACAGCCCGAGGAAGGCTGGCTCGACGAAGGCTTGAGCATTCGCGCCGAAGAATTGGGCTCGGAGTACTTCGAGGCGAAGTTCCCGCCGCCGAGCGGGCGGGCGAGTCCGGCGCAGCTCTTCCCCGATTCGTCGCAGGGATTCATCAACAACCTGTTATTGGACTCGTATTCGTATCTGCTACGGCCCGACACGGCGGCGGTGACGCTGCACTCGGACTCCGACGACGGCTTTGCCTGGCGTGGGAGTGATTGGCTGCTGGTCCATTGGCTGGGCGACCTCAAAGGCAAGTCGATCTTCACCGCGCTGGAGCGCTCGAAGAACACCGGGGTCGCGAACATCGCCGCGGCGGCGGGCGAGCCGTTCGCGTCGTTGTTCGGCGACTTCAGCCTCGCCTTGTGGACCGACAGCATTCCGGGAATCCCGCGCGCATCCATCCCCTCGCGCAACCGATTTCAGTCGCGCAACCTGCGGCAGATCTATCAGCGTCTGTTCGACACGAACGCCGGCAATCCGTCGGTCCCTCGCCCGTATCCGGTCGCGCCGGCCGCGCTCAGCGCCACCGCGCCCGTGTCGGCGAGCATGGTGCCGGGAACGATGGCGTTCTACATCCTCGATGTGACGAGCGCGACGCCAGACGTCTCGATCCAGTTCGGGACGCCCGCGGGTGCCGCGTTCGCGAGCAGCCTGCACGCGCAGGTGAGCGTGTATCGCTTGCCGAAGTAGTCAGCGCCGATCGATGTAGCTTCGCAGGCGCTCGAGCATTCGCGCGTCGGTCGCCGTGGGATCGGTGCCCTTCGGCGTCTCGATGACCTTGGGAACGGCGGCGAGGCGCTCGTCGTTCATGACGTGCCGGAACGCGCGCTCGCCGAGCGAGCCTTCGCCGATCAACTCGTGTCGATCGCGCTTGGAGTCGAACGGCGTCTTCGAGTCGTTCAGGTGCATGACCTTGAGTCGCGGCATGCCGATCATGTCGTCGAACCGGCGCCAGACGTCGTCGTACGCAGCGACCAGATCGTAGCCCGCCGAGTACGCGTGACAGGTGTCAACACAAATCCCGACGCGCGATCGGTGCGGCTCCGGAACCAGGTCGATCAGCTCGGCGAGATCCTCGAAGGTCGAGCCGATTGCGGTGCCGCTGCCCGACGTGATCTCCATGCAGAGAATCGTCTGTCCCGGAGCGCGCGACAACGCTTCAGTGATCGCGTCGGCGTTTCGACGAATGCCGCTTGCGCGTTCGTCGATGTAATTGCCTGGATGCGAGACGAGGTAGGTGAGGCCGAGAGCCTCGCATCGTTGCAGCTCGGCGACGAACGACTCGATGGATCGACGGCGAAGCGTGTCGTCGGGGCTCGCGAGGTTGATGAGATACGAGTCGTGCGCGATGGTGTGGCGCACGCGCGTGGCGTCGAGTGCGGAGCGGAACGCCGAGCGCTCG
>DASVYG010000217.1:0-71382 GCA_036392315.1 Gemmatimonadaceae bacterium | reverse complement strand
GCGCTTCGCACTCCGCTCAGCCGCCTCTGCTTCGATGGGCCGGCCGACGAGCTCATGATGACCCACAACGCCCAGCCAGCCCTCCTGGTGCACGGCGCGGCGGCGTGGGCTGCGACCCGCGACGCCATTGGCGCAAGCGTGGTGGCAGCCGCAGGCCACTCGCTAGGCGAGTTCACGGCGTATCACGCCGCGGAGTCGATGAGCCTCGAGGACGCCGTTCGGCTCGTCCGACGCCGCGGTGAACTCATGTACGAGAGCGGGGTGAAGCGCCCCGGAGCCATGGCCGCAATCCTCGGAGATACGAACCGCTCCATCGAGGCCATCTGCGCCGACGCCACTCGCGATGCCGGACTCGTCGTCCCGGCGAACTACAACTGCCCGGGGCAGGTGGTGATCAGCGGCGAAGAGGACGCGGTGGAACGGGCCATGACGCTGTGCAAGGAAGCCGGAGCCAAGCGAGCCGTACGCCTCAAAGTGAGCGGCGCCTTTCACTCACCGCTCATGGAAACTGCTTCTCGAGGTTTGTCGGAAGCGCTTGCAGCAGCGTCATTTGACGATCCTCACTTCGCGGTATACGCGAACGTCGACGGACAAGCGGTCATGACAGCCTCGCGGGCACATGAAACTCTGCTCGCACAACTGTCCAACCCGGTTCGTTGGAGCGATGAAGTGCTGGCTATGGCCGCGCGGTACCCGAACGCGCTCTATGTCGAGATGGGTCCGGGCAATGTGCTGGTAGGCCTGGTCAAGAAGGTTGCACCGTCGCTCGCCACTGCCACCTGCGGCACCGCCGCGGAAGCCACTCAACTTCGGGAGCTCGTGGCCCGGTGAGATTACGATGAACATCGACTTAGCGGGGCGGACAGCGCTCGTCACGGGCAGCACGCGCGGCATCGGTCGCGCCATAGCGGAATCCCTCGCCGGCTGCGGGGCACGTGTCGCCGTCGTGGGTCGCGATGTCGAGCGCGCCGAGGATGCCGCGAGTGCGATCTCCCCTCAGGCGCGCGGCTTCGCATGCGATGTCGCCGACATCGCATCGGTCACCGCGCTCGTCGAGGCCGTGGAGAAGGAATTCGGCAGCGTCGATATTCTCGTCAACAACGCCGGTTTGACGCGCGACAACATCCTGTTCCGCCTCAAGGACGACGACTGGGACGCCGTGCTCGACGCGAATTTGCGAGGCGCGTTCGTGGCGATTCGTGCGGCGTCGCGCGGCATGATGAAACGTCGATGGGGACGCATCATCAACATCGCCAGCGTCGTCGGCATCGTCGGCAACAAGGGCCAAGCGAACTACGCGGCGAGCAAGGCGGGGCTGATCGGTCTCACCAAGACGGTTGCCAAGGAGTTGGCGTCGCGAAACATCCTCGCGAACGTCGTCGCGCCTGGTTTCATCGCGACCGAAATGACCGCGGCCATGACCGACGAAGCGAAGAAGGCATTGTACGCGCTCATCCCGCTCGAGCGTCTCGGCACACCGGCGGATGTCGCCGGTGTCGTCACGTTTCTCGCATCGGAGTACGCGGCGTACATCACGGGGCAGGTCTTCGTCGTCGACGGCGGCATGGTCATGTGACCGAGGCCGCTCGTTTGCTATGACAATGCCCCCTGGGGCTCGCTAGATTATTCGCACAATACCACCCTCATTCGAGAGAGGAAGATTCCATGGCCGACAACGCTCAGAAGGTCCGCGACATCATCGAGAAAGAGCTCGGTGTGGAGCGTGAGAAGCTCACCGACGAGGCAAGTTTCATCGAGGATCTCGGCGCGGACAGCCTCGACATCGTCGAGCTGGTCATGGAGTTCGAGAAGGAGTTCAACATCGACATCCCCGATGAAGATGCCGAGAAGCTCCGCACGGTGGGCGACGCCGTCGGGTACTTGAACCAGAAGATGGCGAGCAATGCGTAATGAGCGAGAATCTCGAATTCCGAGCGAAGGTGCGAAGCGCCGAAGCGAGGAACGATAAATGAAGCGTCGGGTCGTCGTCACAGGGATGGGGGCGATTACGCCAGTCGGCAACGACGTGGCGGCGACTTGGCGCGCGATCACCGCCGGGGTCTCCGGCGGCGGCCCGATCACGAAGTTCGACGCGTCCACCTTTCCCACGCGCTTTGCGTGCGAGGTGAAAGGCTTCGATCCGCTCCTCTACATGGAGCGCAAAGAGGCCAAGCGTGCCGACCCGTTCGCGCAGTACGCCATCGCGGCCTCGGCGCAGGCGATGACCGATGCGGGGCTCGACGATCCCTCTCGCTACGATCCCGACCGCCTCGGCGTCATCATCGGCAGCGGGATCGGCGGGCTCAAGACGTTCGAGGAGCAGCACGACGTCTATCGCGAGCGCGGACAGAGCAAGATCAGCGCGTTCTTCATCCCGATGTTCATCTCCGACATCGCGGCCGGCTTGGTCTCCATGCGCTACAACGCCAAGGGACCCAACTACGCCACCATCTCGGCCTGCGCGACGAGCGCCCACGCGATCGGCGACGCGTTTCGCACGATTCAGTACGGCGACGCCGATCTCGTGATTACCGGCGGATCCGAAGCCACCGTGACGCCAATGGCGATCGGTGGCTTTGCCAACATGAAGGCGCTGTCCGAGCGCAACGAATCGCCTGAGACTGCATCGCGACCGTTCGACGCGACGCGCGACGGATTCGTGATGGGCGAAGGCGGGGGCATCGTGATTCTCGAGGAGCTCGAGCACGCGAAGCATCGCGGCGCACATATCTATGCCGAGATCGTCGGGTACGGCGCGACCGGAGACGCGTATCACCTCACGGCGCCCGCTCCGGAAGGCGAGGGCGCGCAGCGCGCCATGCGTCGCGCAATGCAGGACGCGCGTCTATTGCCGGCAGACATCGATTACATCAACGCCCACGGCACGTCGACTCCGGCCAACGATCTCAACGAGACCAAGGCCATCAAGGCGGTTTTCGGCGAGCTGGCAACGACCGTGCACGTGAGCTCGACCAAGTCGATGACGGGCCACATGCTCGGCGCAGCGGGGGCGGTTGAGTTCATCATCGGCGCGCTCGCGGTGCGCGACTGCATTGTGCCGCCGACGATCAATTACCAGACGCCCGATCCGGAGCTCGATCTCAATTACACGCCGAACGTCTCCGTGAATCGTCCGGTGCGCGCCGTGTTGAGCAACAGCTTCGGATTCGGCGGGCACAACGTGACGCTCGCCATCAGGCAATTCCAGGAGTAACAGGGAGTAACGCCGTGCCGATTCCCGTGCAGCTCGACCGTCATCTGATCAGCGACCCATCACTCCGTCCGCTGGCGGAGAAGGTCGAACGCGGCGAACGCCTCTCGAGCCAAGACGGAGTGACGCTGTTCGCCAGCGGCGATCTCCTTGGCATCGGTCACATGGCTGACGCGGTGAATCGCGCCAAGCACGGAGACCAAGTCACGTTCGCGGCCAATCAGCATATCAATCCGACCAACGTCTGCATCTTGCGCAAGACGTGCGTCTTCTGTTCCTACGCGCGGCTTCCGAAGGAAGAAGGCGCGTACCGCTACACCATGGAGCAGGTGTACGAGGAAGCGGCGACAGCGAACAGCACGCTCACGCGCGAGTTCCACATTGTCGGTGGGCTCGACATGAAGGCAGGCCTCGCGTACTACACCGAGATGTTCCGGGGACTCAAAGAGCGTCATCCACAAGTTCATATCAAGGCGCTCACGGCCGTCGAGATCGCGCATATCGCGCGCATCGAGAAGATGACGATCGCCGATACGCTCGTCGCACTACGTGACGCCGGTCTCGACACGCTCCCGGGCGGTGGCGCCGAAGTCTTCAGCCCCGGTGTCCGCGCCACGATCGCCGACAAGAAGCTGTCGGGCGAGGAATACATCGACGTGCATCGCACCGCGCACCGCTTGGGTATCCGCAGCAACTGCACGATGCTCTACGGCCACGTCGAGACCTACGAGGATCGCATCGCGCATCTCTCCATGCTTCGCGATCTGCAGGACGAGACCGGCGGCTTCCTCGCCTACGTTCCGCTCGCGTACCATCCCGACAACAACGAGTTGGGCGAGACGCTGCACCGTATTGGAACGGCAACGACCGGCTTCGACGATCTCAAGAATCTCGCCGTCGGCCGGCTGTTCCTCGACAATTTTGATCACATCAAGTCGCACTGGATCATGGTCACGCCGTTCATGTCGCAGACGTCGCTGCACTTTGGCGTCAACGACCTCGAAGGGACCGTGGTGCGCGAGAAGATCTATCACGAGGCCGGCGCGCATACGGCGCAGGCGATGACGCTCGAGCAGATCCTGCGGCTCATTCGCGGCGCGAAGAAAGTTCCCGCCGAGCGCGATTCGTTCTATCAGATCGTTCGCACATTCGACGAGCCAATGGCGAAGACCGGGGAGGCCGCGTGAGAAGCACAATCCGTTTCAGTCCTTCTTCGCGTTCAACCGTTCGACCGTTTCACCGTCCCGCCGCCTAATATGCGCGTTGGACGGATTCCGTACATCAACTGCTACCCGGTCTACGGGGCCATCGATCGCGGCATCGTTCCAATCAACGCCGAGTTGGTCGACGGCGTGCCGACGGCGCTCAATCGCGAGATGGCCGCCGGCTCGATCGACGTCAGCGTCATCTCCGCGGTGGAGTATGCGCGCGATGCCACCAAGTACCTGCTCCTGCCCGATCTCTCGATCTGCAGCGACGGGCCGGTGCGAAGTGTCGTGCTCTTCTCGAAGCGCCCGGCGGGCGACCTGCACGGCCGCCGCGTGCTCGTCAGCCGCAGTTCGATGACGAGTGTCGCGCTGCTCGAGCTGCTGTTCGAGAACGTCTGGGAAGCCAAACCGGCGTTCATTCCGAGCAACGCCGAACTGTCCGACGTGGCGCGCTTCGGTGAGGAAGAGCACGATGCGCGCCTGGTGATCGGCGACGCGGCGCTCCATCTCTGGTCGCGGTTGCGCTCGCCCGAGTTGTATCCGAACGACGATGGTCTCACCGAGTATCGATACGCCTACGACTTGGGCGGCGAGTGGAAGCGGTGGACCGGTCTGCCGTTCGTCTTCGCTGTCTGGGTGGCCCAACGCTCGACACCGGTCGCCGAATCGCTCGGCGTCCACGCGAGCCTGATCGCGTCGCGCGACTGGGGATTGCACCATCTCGAAAACCTCGCCGCGCAGGCAGCGATCGCCACCGGCGTTCACAAGAGCGTCTGTCTCGAGTATTTGTCGGGGCTCGATTACGGGTTGTCGTATCAGCACCTCGCTGGTTTGACCGAGTTCTTCCGGCGGCTCGTTGCCGCGGGCAAAGTGCCCAACGGGTCGCTCGCCTTTCTTCCGGCAGCATGACATGAAAGACGTTCTGGATTTCTACAACAACGCGTCGCTCCTCGAGCTTGGCGCTGAAGCCGACCGCATCCGACGGGAGAAGCATCCGGAGGGCGTCGTCACGTACATCGTCGACCGCAACATCAACTACACGAACGTCTGTGTCGCCGACTGCGGCTTCTGCGCCTTTTATCGTCGGCCGAAACACGGCGAAGGATGGACGCTCTCGTACGAGCAGATCGGCGCCAAGATCGACGAAGCGAAAGAGATGGGCGCGATCCAGATTCTCATGCAGGGCGGGCACAATCCGTATATCCCGTTCGACTGGTATCTGGATCTGCTGCGCTACATCAAGACTTACCATCCCATCCACATCCACGGTTTCTCCCCGAGCGAAGTGGATTTCTTCGCCAAGACGTTCCGCATGGATGCACGCGACGTCATCCGCGAGCTCATGAAGGCCGGCCTCGACTCGATTCCCGGCGGCGGCGGCGAAATTCTCGTGCAGCGCGTGCGCGACCAGGTCGCGAAGAAGAAAGCCGGTGCCGACCGTTGGCTCGAGATCATGGAGCTCGCGCACGGCGAAGGCATGAAGACGTCGGTCACCATGATGTATGGCATCGGCGAGACGCTCGCCGAGCGCATCGAACATCTCGAGCGCGTGCAAGCGTTGCAGAAGAAGACGCATGGCTTCACGGCGTTCATCTGCTGGCCGCTGCAGCCCGAAAACACGCCGACGATGTCGCACATGCCAAAGACGGACGCCATCGATTACCTGCGAACGGTCGCCATCGCGCGCGTCGTGCTCGACGCGGTGCCGAACCTTCAGGCGAGCTGGGTGACGATGGGACTCAAGGTTGGCCAGACCGCCCTTCGCTTCGGCTGCAACGATTTCGGATCGCTCATGATCGAGGAGAACGTCGTCTCGGCGGCGAATACGACACATCGCACCACAACGGAAGAGATCGAGCGACTGGTGCAGGACGCCGGGTTCAAGGTTGCCCGGCGCCGTCAGGATTACACGATCCTTTCGCCGAGCGCCGAGCGGGCAGCGGGCAGCGCCGCGGCGTGATCGATCGGGCCGATCTGCCACCACGCTCAGCGCGCTCGGCGACGCGCACCGGGATCGGCTACGATTCGCACCGCTTTGAACCGCCTGGCCCGCTGATTCTCGGCGGTGTTCCCATTCCGAGCGACGTCCACCTCGCTGGTCATTCCGACGGCGACGCCGCCGCACACGCGATCACCGATGCCATCCTCGGGGCCGTTGCCGCGGGCGACATCGGCGAGATGTTCTCCGATCGCGATCCGGCCAACAAGGGAAGGGATTCCATCGACATGCTGAGAGCAGCGGTCGGCCGAGTTCGCGAGATGGGCTGGGTCGTTCAGCAGATCGATGTCGCGATTGTCGCCGAGCGTCCGCGAATTGTGTCGCACCGCGAGTTGATGCGCGCGCGCCTCGCGCAGGCACTCGGCGTCGACGTCGATGCGGTGAGCGTGAAGGGAAAAACGAACGAGGGCATGGGCTGGATCGGCCGCGGCGAGGGGATCGCGTGCATCGCCGTCGCCACGCTCGTCTCGCACGCACTGTGACGGCGACATGTTGGACGAGGGCGCAACGCTTCGCTTTCAACTCGACCGCTTCGGCGATTTCCTGACGCTGGAGCAGGGAAGCTCGCCGCAAACGCTCGAGGCCTACCGTCGCGACGTCGAGCGCCTCGTCACGTACGCGCGCACCAAGAGCGCGCAGTCGCCCATCGACATCACGAGCCGCACACTTCGCGAGTTCGTCTATCACCTGAAAGACGTCGGCCTCGCGCCGTCCTCGATCCGGCGCAATATCTCGGCGGTGCGAACCTACTTTCGCTTTCTACTCTCCGACGGGGTCGTCGCGCGCGACCCGAGCGAGCGGTTGGAAACGCCTAAACGGTGGCGGACGCTGCCCGATGTCCTGTCGGTGGAAGAGATCACGAGACTGATCGCCTCGCCGACGTTCGATGAGCCGTTGGCGTTTCGTGATCGTGCGATGCTCGAGCTGGCGTACGGCGCCGGGCTTCGCGTGTCCGAGTGGATCACGCTCGGCGTTCGAGACGTGCTGCTCGAGGAAAAACTGGTTCGCGTGTTCGGCAAGGGGAGCAAAGAGCGGCTCGTGCCGATCGGCCGGTCGGCGATTGGCGCCGTGGCGACATACGTCCGCGAGCTTCGGCCACGCCTCGAGAAAGGTGCGGGCAAAGGCGTGTTGTTCCTGAATGCCCGCGGCGAGCCGTTGTCGCGAATGGGCGCATGGAAGATCCTGCGGCGGCACGTCGAGCAGGCGGGAATCACCAAGGCGGTCTCTCCCCACACCCTGCGCCATTCCTTCGCCACGCACCTGCTGGAAGGCGGCGCCGACCTCCGCGCGGTACAAGAGATGCTCGGCCACGCCGATATTTCGACGACCCAGATTTACACCCACGTCGACCGGGAGTATCTACGGCAGGTGCATAAGCAGTATCATCCAAGAGCGTGAGTCGCGGTCAGCAACCAGCACACAGCATGATCCTCGTCATCGACAACTACGATTCGTTCACGTACAACCTCGTGCAGTATCTCGGCGAGCTTGGCGCCGAGGTGGTCGTGCGTCGCAACGACGCCATATCAGTCGACGAGATCGGCGAGCTCGCCCCCTCGGCGATCGTGCTCTCGCCGGGACCGTGCACGCCAAAGGAGGCCGGCGTCACCGTCGAGACGATTCGTCGCTGGGGCAGCAGCATTCCCATCCTCGGCGTCTGTCTGGGCCATCAGGCGATCGGCGAGGCGTATGGCGGTGAAGTCGTGCGCGCCGAGCGCGTCATGCATGGCAAAACGTCCCAGGTCTGTCACGACGGGACTGGCATCTTTGCCGGGCTGCCGTCGCCCATGGAAGTCATGCGCTACCACTCGCTGATCGTGGACCGCGGGTCGATTCCAGACTCGCTCGAGATCACCGCGGTGAGCCAGGACGATCCCTCGGAAGTGCACGCGGTTCGCCATCGCGAGCATCCGGTGTACGGCGTTCAGTTTCATCCGGAATCCGTGATGACGCCCCACGGTAAGGCGCTGCTGCACAACTTCCTGGAGCTCGCGCGTTGATCCGTGGCCTCGCGTGCGTCTCGCTCTTGGTGAGCGGGGCCGTTCACGCGGCGGCACAGGACACGATTCACCTTCGCGACCCGGGACCAGGCGGTGGACCCCCTTCGCTGGTGCAGGCGCTCGCGGGTCCGCATGTGGTCATTCCGCCCGCGACAACACCGGCAACTCTCTCACGTGAGACGACCTACTCGCGATCGGTGATCGTCCTCGGACGCGACGCCGTCGTCGAGGACACCGTGCGCGGCGACGTCATTGTCGTTGGCGGGGACCTGTACATGCACCCGGGCGCCGACGTCAGCGGACGAGCGGTGGCGATCGGCGGCGGCGTCTATGAATCCACGCTCGCCCGCGTCGCCGGTGGCACACAGGCCTACCGAGAGTTCACGTACGACATTGCTCGCTTTCCCGGCGGTTGGGCGCTCAGCTACCGCGCCGTCGAGACCGCGGAGGAACCATTCACGGTGGAGGGCACCTACGGGCTTCGTGTCCCCACGTATGACCGCACCGACGGACTGTCACTGGCCGTGGCGCCATCCTTCGCCATCCCGCGGACCGCCGTCCGTATCGAGCCCCGGATGACATACCGCTCGCAGCTCGGACGTCTCGATCCGTCGATCCTTTTCGTCGATTCCCTCGACCGACGGACGGCACTGCGCGTCGCGGTCGGCCGATCGACGCTCTCCAACGACGAGTGGATGTGGACGGACCTCGTCAACAGCCTCTTGGTCCTTTGGCACGGGGAGGACAGTCGGAACTATTTCCGCGCCACCCGCGGAGACGTCACACTGAGCCGTCGGTGGAAAACATCGGCTGTGACGTTCGAACCGTACGTGGGCGGACGGGGAGAAAAAGCCTCGAGCGTGCGACCGGGGCAGTCCCCCACGAGCGGCCCGTGGTCGTTTTTTGGCCGCCGCGACGTCGACGACATGCGGCGCCCCAACCCGGCGATCGACGCGGGAAGCACCGCCTCGTTCCTGACCGGAGTCGAAGTGAAATGGACGGGGGACATCACCGCGCGACTGCGGCTCGACGAGGAGCTCGGCGCATTCCGTCAGAGCTGCGCCGACTGTAGCGTGCGAGCGCAACGCCACTTCGCACAGACGACGCTCGACGGGACGATCGCGTTCCCGACGTTCGGCACGCAGCGACTGCGCGTAGACGGTCACGCCGTGATCACCGCGCGCGGAGATAGCACGCCGGTGCAGCGATGGGCGTACATCGGCGGGGCGGCGTCGATCCCCACCCTCGCCATGCTATCGCGGGGCGGCGACCAGCTCGCATACCTCGACGCGCACTACGACATCCCCCTCGACCGAGTCGCGCTGCCAATGGTCGGGAGTCCCGTCGTCAGCTTGCGGGAAATGGTGGGCGGCGCGGCGCTCGGACGATTCCCGACGCTTGCCCAAGCGATGGGCGTTCGGCTGTCGGTCAGCTACGTCTACGTCGAGTGGCTCGTCGATCCGGTCACACGTCGCCAGCACCATTCGTACGGGATCACAATCGCTCGCTGAATTCAGTTCGATGTTTGCCCCGAATGGCGACCCGGGCTACATTTGAGGACGTGATTTTTGCGGCCGTGCGCGCCACCCCCGCCGAGCGCCACGAATGAGGACGCTCGCTGTTATCCCAGCCCGACTGGGCGCGACGCGTCTCCCCCGAAAACCCCTCCGTCTTCTCGCTGGCTTGCCGCTGGTGGTTCGCGTGTGGCAGCGCGTGGAATCGACCGCCGTGGCCGACCGCGTCGTCATCGCGACCGACAGCGATGAGGTCGCCGAGTCTGCGACCGCCGCAGGCGCCGAGGTCGTCATGACGTCCCCGTCGCACGCGTCAGGAACGGAGCGAGTCGCTGAGGTCGCGCGGCGCCCGGAATTCACCGAGTTCGCCGCCGTCATCAACGTGCAGGGCGACGAGCCGTTCGTGTCGCGCCAGGCGCTGCTCGGCGCGGCGCACCTGGTGACGGATGGCGCGTTCGTCGTGGGCACCGCCGCGGTGCTTGCGACCCCCGACATTCTCGGCGATCCGCACGTCGTGAAAGTCGTCGCCGCCCGGGACGGCCGAGCCATGTACTTTTCACGGGCCGCCATTCCGTTCTTGCGCAATCGCGACGACGCCGAGCTTCAGCGCGCGTACATCTGGCAGCACATTGGGGTGTACGCGTATGAACGGTCGGCGCTCATGCAGTGGGTCGCGCTCCCGGAAAGTCCGCTGGAGCAGATCGAGCGGCTCGAGCAACTGCGGCCGCTTGCTGCGGGTATTTCAATCGGCGTGTCGCTGATCGACGAGCCGGTTCGCCCTGGAATCGATACAGAAGAAGATCTCGCGCGTGCCAATCGCGAATGGACCGCTTTTACCACAGGATGACATCGATGCAACTCGCGCAGCGCTCTCAAACGACCAAATACATCTTCGTGACCGGCGGCGTCGTGTCGTCGCTCGGCAAGGGAATCGCCGCCGCGTCGCTCGGCCGATTGCTCGTCGAGCGGGGACTCCGCGTGTCGATGTTGAAGTTCGACCCGTATCTCAACGTCGATCCCGGCACGATGTCGCCGTTCCAACACGGTGAAGTGTTCGTCACCGACGACGGCGCCGAGACCGATCTCGATCTCGGGCACTACGAGCGATTCATCGATCGCGCGCTGTCCCAGGCGAACAACGTCACGACCGGCCGCATCTATCTGAACGTCATCACGAAGGAGCGACGCGGCGAATTCCTCGGCGCGACAGTGCAGGTGATTCCGCACATCACCGACGAGATCAAGGGCGCGATCCGCCGGTTGTCGCCCGAGACAGACGTCGTGATCGTGGAAGTCGGGGGCACGGTCGGCGACATCGAATCGCTGCCGTTCTTGGAAGCCATCCGTCAATTCCGCCATGACGTTGGCCGCGAGAACGCGCTCTTCGTGCATCTCACGCTGCTGCCGTTCATCGCGGCGGCGGGCGAGCTCAAGACCAAGCCGACGCAGCACTCCGTGCGTGAGCTCATGCAGATCGGAATTCAGCCGGACATTCTCATCGTCCGCACCGACCGGCCGATCTCGGATGACATCAAGCGCAAGATCGCGCTCTTCTGCAACGTCGAATTCGGCGCCGTCATCGAGAGTCCCGACGTTCGCACGATCTACGAGATTCCGCTGCGCTTTCACGAGCAGGGGTTCGACGAAAAAGTCCTGCAGAAGCTCGGACTCGAGCGGCCGGCGCCCGCGCTCTCGGCGTGGCGCGAGATCGTGCAGCGCGTGCTGGTTCCGCGCGAGCGACTTCGCATCGCGGTGGTCGGCAAGTACACCGACTACGCCGACAGCTATAAGAGCGTCCAGGAAGCGCTGATCCACGGCGGTATCGCCAACGACGTCGGCGTCGACATCCAGTGGATGTCGAGCGAGGATTTCTCCAGCCCCGAGCGCGCGGCGCAAATCCTCCGCGCGGTCGACGGATTGCTTGTGCCCGGCGGGTTCGGCGTTCGCGGAGTCGAGGGCATGGTCGAGGCGATTCGTGAGGCGCGCGTATCCGGCTTACCATTCTTCGGCATTTGCCTCGGCATGCAGACGGCGATCATCGAGTTCGCGCGCAACGTGTGCGGATTGGACGACAGTCATTCGTCGGAGTTCGCCCCCGAATGCGACAACCCCGTCATCTCCCTCATGGAATCGCAGCAGCACGTGACCGACATGGGTGGCACGATGCGACTCGGCGCGTATCCCTGCCGGCTCGCCCGCGGCTCGCGTGCCGCCGAGATCTACGGGCAGCCGGAGGTCAGCGAGCGCCATCGGCATCGATATGAAGTCTCGAATGCGTACCGCGACCTCTTCGTGCAGCACGGAATGAAGCTGAGTGGCCTGTCGCCCGATGGACAGCTCGTCGAAATCGTCGAGCTGACCAATCATCCGTGGTTCATCGGTTGCCAGTTCCACCCCGAGTTGCAGTCGCGCCCGACGCGGCCGCATCCGCTCTTTGCCGGGTTCATCGCCGCGGCGGCGAAGGCACGTCGCAACCGCCGGTCCGCGCAGGGATCGGCCTCGCTGGTGGAAGCAGCGGATTGATCGTGGCTGCTCACTTTCCTCGTGATGCGATTTTCCTCATCGCCGGGCCCTGCGTGTTGGAGGATGATTCCCTCAACTTGCGGGTTGGCGAGCACCTCGCGCGTCTGGCCGAATCGGTTCCGGGCGGAATCGTCTACAAGGCGAGCTTCGACAAGGCGAATCGCTCCAACGCGGGCGCACACCGCGGCCCCGGCCTCGATGCTGGTCTCGCCGCGCTCGAGCGCGTGCGCGCGGCAACCGGTCTACCGATTCTGACCGACGTGCACTTGCCGGAACAGTGCTCGCCGGCAGCGGCGGTCGTCGACGTCCTTCAGATCCCCGCGTTTCTCTGCCGCCAGACAGACTTGCTCGTCGCCGCGGGCGAGACGGGAAAAGCCGTGAACGTGAAGAAGGGGCAGTGGATGCGCCCCGAGGGCATGGGTGGCGCGGTCGCCAAGGTTCGCAACGCGCGCGAGTCGGCCGGCCGCGCATCCGAGGTGGCTGTGACGGAGCGCGGAAGTTTTTTTGGATATGGTGATCTCGTGGTCGACATGCGCAGCTTCTCGCGCATGCGCGACGCCTGCGATGCGCCCGTGATCTTCGACGCGACGCACAGCGTACAGCGACCGGGTGAGGGCATCGGCGGCTCGAGCGGCGGCGCGCGCGAGTTCATTCCGTCATTGACATTGGCGGCAATGGCCGCCGGTGCCGATGGGCTCTTCATGGAGACGCATCCCGATCCCGACCACGCGCCGAGCGATGGTCCGAACATGATCGCGCTGGATCGCCTGAACGACTTGATCATGCGCGCCGTGGATATCTGGGACCGGGTATCGCGGTGATCGACTCAGCGCTCGCGCGATCGATCAAGTTGGTCGCATTCGACGTCGACGGGGTGATGACCGATGGCGGCATCTACCTGGGCGATGTCGACGGTCGTCGCCTCGAGTTCAAGCGCTATGAGATCCAGGATGGCCTCGGGATCTCGATGCTTCGCTTGGTGCACATGCCCGTCGCCATCGTCACCGGCCGCGTTTCGGAAAGTGTGAAGCTGCGCGCCACTGAGCTCGGCGTCGACGACGTGGCGCAGGATCCGGACGGATACAAGCTCACGGGCTTCATGCGCATCTTGGAACGGCGCGGCGTGCGTCCGGATCAAGTCGCTTTCGTCGGCGACGATTTTCCCGATATGCCGCTGCTGCGCATCGTCGGGCTTCCGGTTGCGGTCAGCAACGCAGTGCCCGAGGTGCGCGCCATCTGCCGTCACCAACTCGCACACTCCGGAGGTCGAGGCGCCGTGCGCGAGTTCGTCGAGGATTTCCTCAAGGCCCGCGGCGAGTGGGACACGGCGTGGAGCCGGTACGTGGATGCGCGATCGCGCCCGCGCGACGAGGCCATGGCATGAGCGACTCGCAGATCGTCGAGCGCGGACGCAACGTGATTCGCGTCGAGCGCGAAGCGTTAGCGACACTCGAGGAACGGCTGGGTGGTGAATTCGCGCGCGCAATCAACCTCATCATGCAGTCGCCGGGCCGCGTGATCGTCGCCGGCGTTGGGAAATCGGGCCTCATTGGCCGCAAGATCGCCGCGACCCTCACCTCGACCGGCACCCCCGCGACCTTCCTGCACCCGGTCGACAGCGTGCACGGCGACTTGGGCATCGTCGGGAAGGAAGACGTGGCGATCCTGCTCTCAAAGAGCGGCGAATCGGACGAGCTGTTGGCCTTGTTGGCGCATTTGAAGGGATTCGGTGTACGAAGCATTGCCATCACCGGGGACCCGGCGTCGGCGCTGGGCCGGAACTGCGATGTGTCGCTGGACGCCGGCGTACGCGAAGAGGCGTGCCCGCACGATCTCGCGCCCACGTCGAGCACGACCGCCGCTCTCGTGCTCGGAGACGCGCTGGCGGTGGCGCTGCTGCAAGAGAAAGGATTTCAGCGCGAGGACTTCGCCCGGCTGCACCCCGGCGGAGCGCTCGGTCGAAAGCTCGTCGTCCGTGTCGAAGAGATCATGTTGCGTCAAGACCTGCCGGTTCTCCAAGAGGGTGATACCATGCGCCAGGCGATCGTCATGATCGCGGGGCGCCGCGGAATTGCCATCATCGTCGACGGCGAGCGGCGCGTCGAGGGCGTTCTCACCGCCGGCGACTTGAGCCGAATGGTCGAACGCGGCGGCGATCTGTTTCCGATACCGGTCAGAACCGTCATGACAACGAAGCCCAAGCTCGCCCGCGTCGGCGAGCTCGCCAGTGCAGTTGCGTATCGAATGGAAGACCACGGAATCATGGCCATGCCTGTCGTCGACGAGCTCGATCATCTGAGCGGCGTCGTTCATCTTCACGATTTGATGCGGGCGCGCGTCATATGACACGCCGCATGTTCTGGTTCGTCGCCGGCGTTACTGCGGTCATGAGCATTACCGCATGCCGAGACTCGAAACCGATTGCCGTTACGGCGGGCCCGAGCGTCGCCGACAGCGCCGATCAGGTTTTGTTTCGCGCCCACTATTTTGTCTCTACACGCGGCATCCAGCGCGGCGATCTGACCGCGGACACGGCCTACGTGCTCGATGATCAGACGCGGTTCGACCTCCGCAAAGCGCACGTGAACTTCACGTCGGAGAATGGCGCGCCCGAGGGCACCATGGACGCGAACCGCGGCATGTACAGCACCAGAACGCAGATCCTCGAGGGCCGGGGCGACGTGTTCGTCAGGCTCGTCGACGGACGCACGCTCAAGTCGCCCCATGTGACCTTCAATCAGATCACGCACCAGATTTCGAGCGACACGACCTACACGCTGACGCGCGGAACAGACACGCAGACGGGGATTGGATTCACGTCGAATCAAACCTTCACGAGGTTCACCTGCCTGCGCAACTGCGGCGGCGACTTCGCCCTGCTGCTGCCCGAGAAATGACGAGCTCGTGGTTCGCGCGCCGCTCGCTCGCGGCCTCGTGCTCGCTCATGTTGATCGCCACAGTCGCGGGCGCGCAAGCATCGAGACCTACGCCGTGCACGCTCGTGCCCCAGCCGACGACGCGCCTCACACTCGACTCGCTGCCCGGGCTCGGGCAGGTCGTTTTCCTCGGCGGCGGCGTGCTCTTTCGCTGCCCGAGCCGCGGCATCACCATGAGCGGCGACAGCGCGGAGCGATTTGCCGACCACGATCAGCTCATCGGCCACGCGGTTTATGACGAGCCGCGATTCCACGTCACGTCGAATTTTCTGAATTATCTCCCGAACGACGAGAAAGTCGTGGCCGTGGGGGACGTGCACGCGAAGTTGCCAACCGGGTCGACGCTCGACGGACCGATCGCCGAGTATCAGCGGCCCGTTCCTCGACTTCGTCCGCACGAGCGGATGATCGCCACGTCCCGCCCGACCATCAACATCGTCGAGAAGGATTCGCTGGGCCGTCCCACGCCGCCGACCGTCGTCGTCGCGAACACCGTGTACATGGACGGAGATAGTCTGATCTACGGAAGCGGGGAAGTCGTCATCACGCGCCCGGAGATCGGCGCGACCGCCGACTCGACGTTCATCGACGAAGGCCACGAGACGATGCGCTTGATGCGCAAACCACGATTGAAGGGGACCAAGAGCCGGCCATTCACGCTGACCGGAGACGTGATCGATCTCTTTTCGAGCAACCGCAAGCTCCAGCGCGTCCGAGCGAGTGACAACGCCACCGCCATCAGCGATTCAATGACGCTCAAATCCGACACGATCGACCTTCGCGTTCGGAACGATCTGCTCGATCACGCGTACGCGTGGGGCGCCAAGAGCCGCGCGCGGGCCGTGTCGCCGTCGCAGAATCTGCTCGCCGATTCGCTCGACGTCACGATGCCGGCGCAGCGGATGCAACTCGTCCTCGCGTTTCGAAACGCGCTCGCCGAAGGCAAGCCGGACACGGTGCGCTTTCGCACCGAGAAACCGGACACGGTCGACTGGCTTCAGGGCGATACCATCGTCGCTCATTTCGACACGCTCGCCGTCAAAGACACCTCCAAGACACCGAACATCAAACAACTCCTGGCCTCGGGCCACGCGAGCTCTCTCTATCACATGGCTCCAAGCGACACCGCCGAGCGGCGTCCGGCAATCAATCACGTCACCGCGCGCCTCATCACGATCGCCTTCGATTCGCAGAAGGTTGCGACGGTGACGACCGTCGATTCCGTGTACGGGATCTACATCGAGCCGCGAGCCGATAGCACGTCGCAGCGGACCAAGGCCACCACACCTGGAAAGACGCCGGCAAAACCGACCGTTCCATCCGTCGTTCCTTTGCCGCCGAAGAAACCGTGACGATTCCCGCCGAACCGTCACGAGTGCGCGCGCTCGTCGAGCATCTCGCACGCGGGGATCGCTCCACCGCGCTGGCCCTGCACGCCCTCATCAGCGCCGCGGATCCGCGCGGAGTCTCCGAGTTCGATCGCGCCGTCATCATCTATCGCGACGACTATCTCGCGGCGCTCCGCGCCACGGGCCGAGACGCGGAGCGTGAGGCAGGTCGTCTGAGCCTCGACGAGGTGCGCGAGCACTTGCGGCATTCCGTGCTGCCGCGGCTCGCCGCCGACGGCGTGATCGTCCTGCCCGCTGGCGGTGCGCAGGCCGGCGGCACGGTGCGCTTCGCGGACCGGGTATGGGCCGACATCGCGGGCGCTCGTGAGGATCTCGCCATCGCGCTTCGTGAGACGGGCGAGCACGCGCGCATCTCCGGCGATCACATTGTGCCAGAAGCGGCCGAGGCCGGTCGCGCGCTCCCGAAGGGAAGCATTCTCGAGGCCAAGGGCCTCGTCAAGAGCTACCGCCGCCGCAAGGTCGTCAATGACGTGGCCCTCCGATTGCAACAGGGGGAGATCGTTGGCCTGCTGGGCCCGAATGGCGCGGGCAAGACGACAACGTTTTACATGATCGTCGGGCTCATTCCGCCACAGGCGGGCAGAATCATGCTCGACGGAGTCGACATTACCTCGACGCCGATGTACAAGCGAGCGCGGCAGGGGATCGGCTACCTTTCCCAGGAGCCGTCCATCTTCCGGAAGCTCTCGGTTGAGGACAACATCCTAGCGATCCTGGAGACCTTGGACCTGTCGGCGAGCGAGCGTCGAGCGCGCCTGGAGACGTTGCTGGATGAACTGAGCATCAAGCACCTTCGGAACAACAAGGCCTTCTCGCTGTCGGGCGGCGAGCGTCGCCGTCTGGAGATCACACGGGCGCTGGTCACCCAACCGAAGTTCATGATGCTGGACGAGCCCTTCGCCGGGGTCGATCCGATCGCCGTTCACGACATTCAGCAGATCGTCGCCAACTTGCGCCACCGCGGGATCGGAGTGCTGATCAGCGATCACAACGTCGAGCAAACCTTGGACATCGTGGACCGCGCCTACATCATGTTCGACGGACAAGTGAAAGTCTCCGGCACTGTTCGTGAATTGGTGTTCGACGACACCGTGGCAGACATCTACCTCGGCCCCACCCTGACGGCGCGCTTGCGCGGCCGATTCGCGGCGGCTGATGAAGGAGAACTGAACGCCTCATGAAAGCTGGTCTTTCCCAGAGCACGCAGCTAAAGCAGGAACTCAAGATCAATCCGCGCCTGTATCAGGCGATGGACCTGCTCTACATGCCGCTTCTGGATCTCCAGCAGCATCTGAAGCAAGAACTGCTGAACAACCCTTTCCTCGACATGGTGGAGCCCGAGGAAGAGGAAGAGGAGTCGGAAGACGAGACGGTCGAAGCGGAGACGCAGACCGAGCAGGAAGAGAAGAACACCAACGACGAGATCGACTGGGAAGAGATTCTCCTCGATGGATTCGACGCCGGCGGCCGCCGCGAGGAACACGAGGAGCGCGAGTATTACGAGCCGGTCACCGTCGACACGCGCGACCTCTCCGACCATCTGCTCGATCAGATCTCGCTGCTGGAGCTCACACCGCGACAGTCGTTCCTCGCCGACGAGTTCATCGGCAACATCAACGAGGACGGCTACCTCGCCTGTTCGCTCGATGATCTCCTGAACGCCGTCAACGACACGGTCGTCAAAGCCGCCGAGGAGATCGAGCGAGACACCGACGACCTGCCGCTCTACACACGCCCCGAGATCGAGGAGATGCTCGCCACGATCCAGAGCCTCGACCCGCCGGGCGTCGGTGCGCGCGATCTTCGCGAATGTCTCATGTTGCAGCTCAAGGAGGCGGGACTCGAGCAGTCCGTGCCCTATCGCCTCGTGCGTGACTGCTTCGAGGAGCTGATCAACCACCGCTGGAGCGAAATCTCCAAGCGCTTCGGCATCAGCCCGACCGACGTGCAGAAGGCGGCGGACGAGATCAAGAAGCTCGATCCGAAACCGGGCCTCGTGTACTCCGCGGCGAGCGACAACTACATCATCCCTGATCTCATCGTCGACAAGATCGACGGCAAGTATCACGTCTTCCTCAACGACGCCAACCTGCCGCGACTCAAGCTGAGCCGCGCCTACCAGGAGATCGCGCGCGACAAGAAGAAGTTCGAGGGCGAGAATAAGGAGTTCATCTCCAGCAAGCTCAATTCGGCGAACTGGATGATCCAGGCCATCGAGCAGCGCCGGCAGACGATGCTCAAGGTCATGAACTACATCGTCGACCGGCAGCGCGATTTCTTCGAGAAGGGCGTGCAACACCTCAAGCCACTCACGCTGCGCGAGGTCGCCGAAGTGATCAGCATGCACGAGTCGACGGTGAGCCGCGTGACGAACGAGAAGTTCGTGCAGACGCCGCGTGGCGTGCTGCCGCTCAAGTTCTTCTTCTCGTCCGGCCTCTCGACCACCGCCGGCGAGGATGTCTCGGCACGCGGCATCAAGGCGCAAATCGAGAAGCTCGTGTCCGACGAGGATCCGAAGCATCCGCTCACCGATCAGGCAATCGTGAACATCCTGAAGGAGAGCGGCGTGCAGATCGCGCGTCGCACGGTAGCAAAGTATCGCGATCAGTTGGGAGTGCTGTCGGCACGCATGCGCAAGCGGGTATGACCTCCCTCACCGGAGTGACCACCGTGGCGTCACCCCTCGCACCTCTTTCGCCCCGCGCCCCACAACCCGCACGCGATATCGACGTTTCGGTGCTCGTTCCGGCGAAAGACGAAGCGGAGAATCTTCCACTGTTCATGGAACAGGCCGCGGCCACGTTCGCCGCCGCGGCGGAGAGCTACGAAGTCATCGTCATCGACGATGGCAGCAGCGACCCGACCTGGCTCGTGCTTCAGGAGCTCGCCCAGCGCTACCCGTTCCTGCGCGTCGCACGCCATCGCGCCCGGCGTGGCATTGCCGAGGCCCTTCGCACCGGATACCTCGCGGCGCGAGGCTCGGTGCTCGTTTTCTATCCCGCCGATCTCCAGTTCAAACCCGAGGACATTCCTCGCCTCGCCGCACCCATACTCGCCGGCGAAGCGGACATGGTTACGGGATTCAAGGAAGGGAAGTACGAGAAAGCGTTCGTCTCCGGCATCTACAACCTGTTGAGCCGGACGCTCTTTCATGTGCCAGTCAAGGATTTGAATTCTGTGAAGGCGTATCGGCGCGAGATCATGGACGTTCTCCCAATCCGTCCGGACTGGCACCGGTACATGATCGTCATCGCCGCGGCGGAAGGATTCACTGTCACCGAAATCCCCGTTCCGTTGTATCCGCGCCACGCCGGGAAGTCGAAGTTTGGGCTGTCGCGCATTCCGGTCGGCGTGCTCGACATGCTGGCGGTGTGGTTCGAGCTCCGTTTCGGCCAGAAGCCGCTGCTGCTGTTCGGGATGCTGGGCGCCGCGCTGTTTGCCATCGGAACATTGGCCGGCCTCGTCGCGCTGGTGGTGCTGATCTTCGCCGACGTCGGCTATCGCTCGGTGTGGACGGTCATCACGACGTGTCTGATCCTCGGGAGCATTTTCTTCTCGACCGGGTTGCTCGGCGAACAGATCGCCGGCCAACGCGCGCAACTGCGCGATATCCGTCGCCAGCTCGACGAACGGATCGCCGACCGGATGCGCGATCGATGACCAAATGAAAGTCCTCTTCTTGACCCACTCGTACCCGCGCCAGATCGGCGATGCGCCCGGCTCATTCGTGCTCCGGCTCGCCGCCGCCCTGCGCGGTGAAGGTGTCGAGACGAGCGTCGTTGCGCCGGCTGCTCCCGGGCTGTCGGAGCACGAGACGCTCGAGAGCATTCCCGTCGAGCGTTTCCGCTACGCGCCGCGGCGCTACGAGACGCTCGCGTACACCGGGACCATGGCGAGCCAAGTGCAGGCATCGTGGAGCGCACGCGTCGCGTTGCTCGGGTTCCTCGGCGCCGAGTTCCGCTCGGCGGTCCGGGCGCGCCGCGCATTCGAGCCGGACGTGATCCACGCACACTGGTGGTTCCCGAACGGACTGGTTGGGACCTGGCTCGGACGGATGGCTCACAAGCCGCTCATCACGACGCTGCACGGCAGTGACGTGCGCCTCGCGCGCACGGTCGCGTTCTCGCGTCCGGCCTTTCGTCACGTCATGCAACACTCGGCGGCGGTAACGGCGGTGTCGCGCTGGCTCGCCGCGGAAGCCGCGGAGGTCGTGTCCTCACCCACGCCGGTCGTCGCGCCAATGCCCGTGGCCACGGATCTCTTCACCCCGGACGGCGCGCGTCGGCGAAATCGACTCCTCTTCGTCGGCCGGCTGAACAAGCAAAAGGGCATTGAAGTCCTCTTACACGCGGTGAGCCGCATCCCCGACACGTCGATCGGCCTGGACGTCGTGGGCGATGGAGAAGATCGCGACGCGCTTGTCGAGTTGGCGGCCGGTCTTGGAATCGGTGAGCGGGTCACCTGGCACGGGACGTTGCCTCAACCCAAACTCGCGGAGTTCTATCGCGGAGCCGCGGCCCTCGTGGTTCCGTCGATTGGCGAAGGGCTCGGCCTCGTCGCGGTCGAGGCACAGTTGTGTGAGACGCCGGTCGTCGCCTTCGAGTCCGGCGGACTGCCCGACATCGTTCAACACGATCGCACCGGCGTGCTCGTCCACGATGTCGATGCGAGTGCGCTCGCCGCCGCCCTGGTCTCTCTTCTCGCGCGCGACGATCGAGGTGCATCGCTCGGCGCCGCCGCGAGACTTCACGCCCTCGCTACCTTCGCCCCCGAGTCGGTTGCCCGACGCTACGCCGAAATCTACCGCGCCGCCATCGCTAGCTCGCCGCGGTAAGCGCACGTTCGTGGTGCAGGTCGTCGTCACGACGATCGTCCTCCTGTTCGTTGCGAAGGCGCTGATCAAGCAATGGCAGGAGTTCCGCGGCACGCCCCTGGTTGTCGCGCCGAGTTGGACGCTCATCATCGCGTCGGGCATCGTGGTGCTCGCCACCTATGGATTGTTGATCGAGACGTGGCGACGAATTCTCGGAGCGTGGGGAAGCAGCCTGACCTTTCGCGACGCCGCTCGGATCTGGTTCGTGTCCAACCTCGGTCGATACTTACCGGCCAAGCAGGTGTGGATCGTCGGCGCGATGAGCACGATGGCCGAGGATGCCGGTGTGAACGCCGTGGCCGCCGCCGGATCGGCCGTACTCAACACGATCATCAACATCGCCACGGGATTTCTCGTCGCCTTGGTGGCCGGATGGCGCTCGTTCGACACGCTGTCGAAGGGCAATACCACGATTGGCATTGCGCTGCTGGTCGTCGCGCTCGGCGGAGTATTGCTGCTGCCCACGGCGATGCCGTACCTGCTGGCGATCGCGCGCCGGGTGACCGGTCGCGCCTTCGACTTGGGACCGATCCCGGCGCGCGCGATCGTCTTCTCCCTCGTTGGGAACATCATTGCATGGCTGATGTACGGAGCCGCGTTCGAGCTGTTCGTGCGCGGCGTGATCGGCAGCACGCCAGGCACGTTCGCTGATTACGTCACGGCGTACGCATGGCCGTACATCCTGGGTTATCTTGCTATCCTTGTTCCTGGAGGAATCGGTGTGCGCGACACCGCGCTCGCGGTGGCGCTTGCAGCGTTGAAGCTGGCGACGCCGCCGCAGGCCGTCGTCGTGATGGTGACATCTCGATTGTGGTTGACCGTGCTGGAGCTCGTCCCCGGTTTCATCTACTTGGCGCGTGGCGCGCGCCGACGACCCGCCCCGACCCTGCGCAATGGCACGAACCCCTGACGTAACGGCGACACCACGCTCCGACCCCGAGCTTGCCGCACCGCGATTCGCGGTGGGTTGGGCAGCGCTCGTGTACGCCGTGTGCACCATGCTGCTCGCGTATCCGGCGCTGGCCGGGAAGTTCCTCATCAATCCCCGCAGCGATCAGTTCATCGCCGGGTACGCCTTCCGCGACTTCGCCGCCCAATCGCTCAAGAGCGGACACGGATTCCCGCTCTGGAATCCGTTCATCGAGGGCGGCCTGCCATATGTCGCCGCCATGCACGGGGACATCTTCTATCCCACGTTCCTGCTCCGCATGGCGTTGCCGACCGATGCGGCGATGACCTGGGAGTTCGTCATCCATCTCTTCCTGTGCGGGCTCTTCACGTTCCTGTTCCTCCGCGCGTGGAGATTTGGTTTCTACGCCTCGTTGATCGGCGGAATTGCGTACATGCTCGGCGGTTCCATCGCAGGGTACGCGTCCCCAGGTCACGATGGGAAGTTGTTCGTCAGCACGATGCTTCCGGCGGCGTTGCTCTTGCTCACGCGGGGCGTTCGCGACGGGAGGGCATGGGCGTGGGGCGGGTTGACCGTCGTGGTCGGATTGGCGGTGCTCTCACCGCATCCGCAGCTGCTCCAATACATGCTGCTCACCAGCGGCGCTTTCGCATTGTACATTGCGTTCGCGGAGCACCCGGGGATCGGGCGACTTCCACGCGGCGTCGCGGTGCGCCGCCTCGGATTTGCGGCGGGGGCCGTCGTGCTCGGCGGGTTGATCGGCGCGATCCAATATTTGCCGGTCATCGAATACACGCCGTGGTCGCCCCGCGCCGGTGGCCATGACTACGCCACCGCGACGAGCTACTCGTTTCCGATTGAGGAAACGCTCAACATGTACTGGCCTCAGTTCTCCGGGATCCTCTCGAGCTACTGGGGCCGGAACAGTATTCACCTGCACAGCGACTACTTCGGCGTCGTGGTGCTGATGCTGTTCGGCGCCGCGTTTGGCCAGCTCGCTCGGTCGACACAGCGATCGTTCCGAACTTTCTGGATTGTCACCGGAGCGATCGCGCTGCTTTGGGCGTACGGCGGGTTCACGCCATTCTTTCACATCATCCTCGCCATTGTGCCCGGGACGAAATATTTCCGAGCTCCCAGCACGATCATTTACGTTGCGGCATTCTCCATGGCGGTTCTCGCGTCGATTGGTACCGAGCGATTGCTCGCTCGGCGCGTGACGACGCGCTATGCGATCGGTTGGGTGATCGGCGCCGCTGTATTCGGCCTTCTCATGAGCGTTGGCGGATACACGGCGCTCGTCAACGCGGTTGCGAATTCGTTGGCCGGCAACTTTCCTCCAGAAGCGCATGCGCAGGTGACCGACTTCGTCACGAGCCGCGCGCAGCCAAACACATCGAGCGCGATTGCCGGCGTGTGGCGTTCATTTCTGTTCGTGGGCGTCGCTGCCGCCCTGATGTGGGCGTATCTCGGTGATCGGATCAAGGCGCGCCCGGCGGTGATTGCACTCGCCGCGGTCCTCGCGATCGACCTGTGGACCATCGAGCGTCTCTATTGGATCTTCTCGGAGCCTGCTGCCAAGCTGTTCGCGACCGATCCAGCCATCGAGGCGATCAAATCAGACATCGCGAAAACCGGTGAGCCTGGGCGCGTGATCGCCGAGTCTGGGAGCTCGGCCGTCGTGCCGACGGACCCCGCATTCATCGGCGACGGACTCATGACGCACGGCCTGCGCATCAATGGCGGATACCACGGCAACGAGCTGGGGATCTACAAGCAGCTCCTCGAGCTCGACTCTGGCCGCGTCGAGCTGTCTCCCAGTTTTTGGCGACACGAGAACATTCAATACATGTACACGGGAGCCGACGAAGCTTTCGCGGCGCAGGCGAGTGCGCAGCTGAAACTGCCCACATTCACGAAGCTCGCCGGCCCGGTGCGAAACGCCGCCGGATCGATGGTGTACGCGTACAAGCTGCCGGTCCTGAGTCCCTTCTCTTGGGTCGCCTCGGCGATCGTCAAGGCGCCGCAAGACCAAGCGTTGGCGACGGTGCTCGACGCCAGGTTCGAGCCCACGCGCGTGGCCATCGCCGACACGTCGGCGCGAGATATCCACGATGTTCAGCTGCAAACCCTTCCGCCGCCCGCCGCGTCTCGTCCACGCGTCATTTCGTACGCGCCGGGCGCGATCGACTTCTCGCTCGACCAACCCGCAGGTCCGGGGCAGGCACTCGTCGTCTCGGAGAACTACTTTCCTGGTTGGAGCGCGACCGTGGACGGGAAGTCTGCGCCGGTCGGCCGAATGAACTACAACCTCATCGGCGTCGCGCTTCCAGCGGGAGCGCGGGCGATCCAGCTGCGCTTCGACGACGCCGCGTACGAAAAGGGGAAGCGCGTCACGATCGTGGCGCTCGTCCTGACATTCCTGGTCTGGATTGGCGGAGCTTTTGTCGAGCGGCGGCGGCGGGATTCGGTGCCCGTGGCCGCTTGACAGGGCGTCACTATGCGCCCCAGGGAGAGGTCAATAGTTTCAACCCGAGCCCGGCTTCAGGAGGCGAATTTTAGAGCCGAGCTGGTTTTTTGTCGGCGCGCTCGTTCGTGTCGACTCGTGGCGATCGTCGACGAAGCGATCCATTGGACAGCGATAGCGAACAGGAATGACTGATGGCGGTCGAGCGGGCAGCGATGTCGTGGGCGGGCTCCGCGCGGAGCGCGCCCTCGTCATCGTCCCGACCTACAACGAGCGGGAGAACATCGCTCGACTGATCGACAACGTCCTCGGCCAGGACCCGCGACTTGAAATCCTCGTGGTCGACGACGGCTCGCCCGACGGCACCGCGGAGATCGTCGAAGGCATCATCGCTGTCAACCCGCGGGTCAACATCCTCCGCCGCGCGCGAAAGATGGGCCTTGGGACGGCCTACGTCGCCGGATTCCGGTGGGCCCTCGAGCGAAGCTACGACTACGTGTTCGAGATGGACGCCGATTTCTCCCACGATCCGCAGCATCTGCCGGAATTTCTGCGGGCCATCAAGTCGGCAGACCTCGTCCTTGGCTCGCGGTATCGGGAGGGGAAGGTCACGGTGGTCAACTGGCCGATCGGTAGGCTGATCCTGAGCTACTTTGCCAATGTCTACGCCCGCCGGGTGACGGGGCTCGAGGTCTGGGACGCGACCGGCGGATTCAAGTGCTTTCGCAGAGAAGTTCTGGAAGCCATTGATTTGACTAAAGTTCGGTCAAATGGGTATGCGTTTCAGATAGAGATGAGCTACCGCGCCTCCAAGCGCGGATTTCGGATCGTCGAGATCCCGATCGTGTTCGTCGACCGGACCGAAGGCCAGAGCAAGATGTCGAAGACGATCGTTCGCGAGGCCGTCTGGATGGTCTGGCGCTTGAGGTGGTGGGCGATGACCAACAAGCTCTGACCTCAACATCTGAGGGAAAGGACATGATTCCCGCCGGGCGACCTTTCTACAAGATGAGCGGATCGGGGAACGACTTCGTCATGGTCGACGCCCGCGAGGAGCCGCCTGGCGATCTCGCGGACCCCGCGATCGTCAAACGCGTCTGTGCTCGCGGGACCGGCGTCGGCGCCGATGGGATCGTGTTTCTCGAGCCGTCGTCGGTTGCCACCCTCAAGCTCGTCTATCTGAACGCCGACGGCTCGCGCGCCGAGTTCTGCGGCAACGCGACCCTTTGTACCACGCGCCTCGCGGTGGAGCTGGGTGCAGGGGACCCAGCGGGGTTCACTGTCGAGACCGATAGCGGTGTCGTGGCAGCCCGGTTCTCAGGAGCGACCCCCGAGATCGAGCTTCAGCCGGTGACCGAGGTCCGGGCCGAAATGCCTGAGGTCGCCCTCCAGTCGGGTGAACGTCGGATCGGGTTCGCGGTGGTCGGTGTGCCGCACCTGGTCATCCAATGTGCCGACGTATCGACCGTCGACGTAGTCGGCCGTGGAAGGCCGCTCAGGAGCCATCCGGCACTCGCTGCGGGAGCCAACGTGAACTTCGTCTCGAGGGGACCGGCCGGTGGCTGGCGCGTCCGGACCTATGAGCGCGGCGTCGAGGCCGAAACTCTCGCATGTGGCAGCGGAGCCGTGGCAACGGCGATCCTGTTGACGACCTGGGCCGATGCCGCCGGCGTAGTCCAGATCGACACCAGTTCCGGCAAGGCGCTTCGAGTCAGACTCGAGCGGGAGAAATCGTGCTGGAAGCCGAGCTTGGCGGGTGAGGGGCGCGTGGTCTATCAAGGATCGCTTTCAGAGATCTAGACAAGCGTCAGCCCTACAACAACTTAGCCATAAGGGTGGCAATTCAGCCCAATGTGGAGATCCGAGTTCTCCACAGATTTCCCCGACTGTAGTTTACATAATACATCTTATACGAATGATATGAAGCGCGAATGGCCGACAGCGCGCGACAGACTGCGCCTCTGCTGTGGCGATGCTGGTGCGGGTTTGTTCTGGGCCCTCACAGCCCGCATCTCGTGACCGAGCCCAGCTCTTCCGACCGGGACCGACGTTCGAGATCGGTCGCTACTTCTTGGCGACCTGAGCTGTCAGCTCGCCCAGGCGAACCCGCGCTTCGGTGGCCATCGCCTGCGCGGTCGGATCGTTCAGCAAGCTGGCCCACAGTTGGCGAGCCTTCGCCGTGTCGCCTGCGATTTGGTATGCCCGGGCGGCCTTTGATTTAGCGAATGCCCGCTCCGTCTCGAACGTCGTTGCGTTGGCAGCGCTCTCGTAGTGCTTCGCCGCCTCGGCCGCCTTGCCGAGCTGCATGTAGCCATCGCCCTCCAACCCCAGGATGGTTGACTGCATCCGGGATGCGGCGCTGGATCCCGACAGCTTCTCGAGCATCGTAATCCCGTCCTGTGCCTTTCCCCCGTCGAAATCGATCTGGGCCAGAAGCATGGCCGCCTCCACACCCGCGACCGTCGACTCGTAGCGCGAATAGACCTTCTGCAGGTCGCTTTGCGCCAAGGTCAGGTTGCCGGCACTCATCGACTGCTTGGCGTTCGACAACGCCTTCTCGGCGTTCGCGGATTGGATCTGCTGCGAACGAAGGTAGAACCAATAGCCGGCCGCGGCGACGACAATCACCGCCGCGCCGACGGTGAGCGCCGTTGCGTTGATCCGCGTCCAGTCGAGGAAGGTCTGCGCGCGTTCGGCGGCACTGATGGTATCGGGGGCGTCGTCGGGGTCGGTGCGAGTGCTTGTCATTGTCTAGTTGAAGTAGTGTGCTCAGTACGGAAATGCCCCTGGCGTGACTCGAACACGCGGCCAACGGTTTAGGAAACCGCTGCTCTATCCATCTGAGCTACAGGGGCAGATTTAGTAACTTGCGACCGTGCAGCGAGTTACCGATTGGCTGCGACCTGTACACCTTGGTCAGTCGCGGGAGATTCTCTCGTTGGTCCCGCCCCCAGCCATCACAAGGGCCGCAGGAACACCTGAGAACCGTTCAAAATACCTCCGGAAGCCTCCCAGAGCGAGGGCCCAGGCGCCGCCGAGTGTGCGGGCGCACATTGCTGACTCCGCTGCCGGCTTGCATATTGGGTCGGCCAATTGTTCCCTCCCGCCGGCCCGACCGACCGCAGACACCCTCCTGAGCTCGGTCGCCAATCCCGAAAGTCGCGTTCCGTGCGTCGCCCGATTCGGTCGCGCGCGGGATACCCATCGACAACTCGAGAGCGATGATGCTCCGACAAGTTCGCGCGCGTTCGTTCGCGAGAAGCGCCTTCCTGGCGCTCATGCTATGCATCATTGGTTCGATGAGCGTCTCGTCGCCGATGACGGCCCAAACTCCGCCGCGCAGGCCGGACTGCGACCTTGCCGAGCGACGCTATGATAACCCGTTTGCCGACCACTCCGGCTGGTACATGCGCCGCTACGAGTGGCACGCCTTCTACGCGGTGGCATCGACCGCGACCGCGGAAGGCATCCACCGGCTGACTCACCTTCCCCGATGGGCAAGCGCGGTCACAGCCACCGTGGCGCTCGGCGTTGTCCCGCACCTTCGAAGCGGCGTGTTTGAGAGGCGCTACCCGATCAATCCGCCCGACTGGGGCTTTGATTTGTTCAACCGAGCAGCGCCGCTCTTCGTCTGGTACGGGTTGAGAGGCGGCACGTGGCAATCCGGGACAGCGTCGGGCGCGGCATATGTCGTCGGCTACGCCACGCTCGCGTGCTACGCATCCCCGTGAGTTTCCGTCCGTTCAAAGATCTCGCAAGCGATCCCGACTAAACACTCAATACACGGCAAGCGTGTGGACGCGACGCTCGCGTAGCCGTTGTTGCCCGGGCAAAAAGGACAGAGCGACCAGGAACGAAAACCCGATGACCGTCGCTCCAAGCGACTCCACCAACCTCAGCGTCGCGTCGGCCGTGCCGCCCGTCGCCAACACGTCATCGATGATCAAGACGCGGGACGTGCTGTCACAGGCGTCGGCGTGAATCTCGAGGACGTCGCTGCCGTACTCGAGCTCGTAGCGCTCATTCCGCGTCGTTGACGGCAACTTGCCCGGCTTTCGCACCGGAATGAAACCCGCCCGTAGCCGCTGCGCGACGGGACCACCGAGGATGAATCCCCGGCTCTCGATCGCGACCACGTGGGTGATGTCCGAGTCGCTGAACGCATCCGCCATCCCATCGGTCGCCGCGGTGAACGCAGCAGCATCCGCGAGCAACGGAGTGATGTCCTTGAATAGAATGCCCGGCTTGGGATAGTCCGGGATGTCGCGTATCAATTCTTTCACACGCCGCTCGAGCTCGTCGTTCGCCCGTACGGTAGTCATGGTCGCCTACCTCACAATCGCGAATGGATGTTCGTGCGGCTGATCGAGTGAGTCCAAGTCATCGACGGACGTGACATGTGCGCCTGGCGGCCCCTCTCCGAGCTCGGCTCGCAGCCGGGCGAGCATGACGGACGCTCCTTCTGCCGCCACCTCCACCGCGCCGTCCGGCCGGTTGCGCACCCAGCCTGACAGTCCGAGCTCTCGCGCCGCTTCGCGTACGAACCATCGGAAGCCCACGCCTTGCACGCGGCCACGCACGACAACGTGCATGCGCATTCACGCGCCCCCGCCTCCGACATCACCGCTCCAGCCGTGCGACCCGAGCAGTGGGACAAAGCGAACGGGAGCCACGTCGCGCATCTCGACCTGCCCGTTCTTACGCTCGGCGAGGATCAGCTTTTGTTCGTCGCGATCGCCAACGGGTATGAGCAGGCGCCCTCCTTCGGCCAATTGGTCGAGTAACGGCTGCGGGATCGACGGAGCGCCCGCACTGACGAGGATGGCGTCATACGGCGCATACTCACGCCAGCCGATCGTTCCGTCGCCGAGCAGCATCGACACATTGTTGACGCCGGCGTGCTGAATGTTCTCTCGTGCCTGGTGCATCAACGCCGGAATGCGTTCGATCGAAAAGACCTGTGCGACCAGGTGCGCGAGCAGCACCGTCTGGTAGCCCGACCCAGTGCCAACCTCGAGCACTCGTTCTTTGCCGTTGAGACGAAGCAACTGCAGGTAGCACGCGTGAACCCACGGCTGCGAGATCGTTTGTCCGTTGCCGATCGGCAACGGCGCGTCTTCGTAGGCGCGATGTCGAAGGCCGGTTGGCACGAACGAATGACGCGGCGTCATCTCGAAGGCGCGCAACACCGAGAGGTCGCGGATCCCCTTCTCGCGCAGCGCTTCGACGAGGCGCAGTCGTGCGCCGCGGAGCTCGTTGTCTACAGGTCGCGCCACCACCGCTCGGCTCCTTGCAATACGACGTGATGTGTGAGGTCGAGATGCAATGGCGTGACAGAAACATATCCGTCGTCGATCGCGCGAAAATCGGAATTCTCTTCACCACTCCAGCTGATTTCGCCGCCGCCTATCCAATAAATCTCGCGCCCCCAAGGATCCTTCATCGGCGCGACGGACTGCGAATACACGCGACGCCCGAGCCGAGTGAGCTTCACGCCCTTCACGGCGTCCGCGGTGAGCGGGGGTAAGTTCACGTTGAAGAGTGTATTCCCGGGGAACGTGGGAAGCGACGTGAGATGCTTGAGAAGTGGCGTGAGAACCTTCACCTGCTCTCTCAACTGCGTGACGTCGGCGCGCAGATCGCCGCCGGCGAATGAGATCGCGATGGACGGCACGCCGAGCGCGAGTCCTTCCATGGCGGCCGCAACGGTTCCCGAGTAGAGAACATCCTCGCCCATGTTCTGCCCGTGGTTGACGCCGCTCAACACGAAATCCGGTCGTTCCGGCATCAGCGCCTCGATGGCGAGCATTACGCAATCAGTCGGCGTGCCGTCGACCTGCCAGCGGCGCTCACCGCGACGAATCGGCCGCAGCGGATGGTGCAACGTCAAAGAGTGACTCGTGGCGCTCTGCTCACGATCTGGCGCGACCACGGTCACCTCGCCCAACGGTTCGGCCGCCGCGCACAGACACTCGATGCCGAGCGCGAGAATGCCGTCGTCGTTGGTGATGAGAAAACGCATGCGATCAAGCGCCGTGATGCGGCGGCGACTCCAGCAGCCCAACGAGCTCTTTGAGGTCCGCCTCGAGCGACTCGAGCGCCTGCACGGTCAACGCGCCTCGGGCGACCACCTTCAGATCGCCGCCCTTGCGGTGTTCGTCCACCTTTTGCCGCGCACCCTCGATTGTGTACTTCTCCTCGTAGAGCAAGTGCTTCACGAGCATGATCAGATCGACCTCGCGTCGTTGATAGACACGATTGCCGGACCGGTTCTTCGCCGGGCTCAGAAACCGGAACTGACTTTCCCAGTAGCGAAGCACATGGGGCTTGAGCCCGGTGAGATCGCACACTTCGCCGATCGAGAAGAATTCTTGAACGGGTTCGGCCGAGGCCGCAGCGCGTTGAGATGGGCTCACACGTCTTGCTCCGATCGAAGTTCGCGAGCCATGAGCACGGGGACCGCGTCGCGAGCGACCTGGCCCTCGAAGAGAATGCGATACACCATCTGAACGATGGGCATGTCGACGTCATGCTTAGCCGCGAGCTCCAACGCGCTGGCCGTCGTCGGTACGCCTTCGGCGACAGTCTCCTTTCCCGCCAACGCGTCACGAAGCGACGATCCCCTCCCGATCTCGAGACCGAGCGCGCGGTTGCGGCTGAGCGATCCGGTGCACGTGAGAACGAGGTCGCCCACTCCGGCCAGACCCGCGAATGTCGCGGCGTCGGCCCCGAGCGCGACGCCGAGCCGAGTCATCTCGTGCAGTCCGCGGGTGATGAGCGCCGCGCGCGAGTTGAAGCCGAGGCCAACGCCTTCAACCATGCCGGTCGCCACGGCCATCACGTTCTTGAGCGCGCCGCCCAACTCGACACCAATGACATCCGGATTTGTGTAAACACGAAACGTCGAGCTGCTGAGCGCTGACTGGACGGAGACCGCCGCGTCCATGTTCGTCGATGCAGCGACGATTGCCGTCGGGTATCCGGCAACCACTTCGGCGGCGAAGCTCGGACCAGAGATTCCCACCACCGCGCGATTGGGAGCTTCCTGTTCGATGACCGACGTCATGAGGGCGAGCGTACCGCGCTCGATTCCCTTGGTGGCCACTGCCAAGATCGCGCTGTCGCGAACGTACTCGGCGCCGGACGCGGCGACTCGCCGCAGATGATCGGAGGGCGCTGCATAGACGACGAGATCCGCGTCGCACAGCGCCTCTCGATGGCTGTTGGTCGCGCGGAGATCGGCGCGCAGGGGCAGCCCGCCGAGGAAGCGACGATTCTCATGGCTCTCATTGATCGAGCGTGCGACGTCAGGCTCGAACGCCCACAGCACGGTCTCGAATCCGTTTCCCGCGAGCAGATCGGCGAGGGCCGTTCCCCATGCGCCGGCCCCGACGACAGCGCAACGCATCAGGCGAGCCTCGCCGCGATCGCGACCGCCAAGACGATCACGAGGCTGATGGCGACTGTGGCCGCCGGGGTTTTGGCCGGCGTTCCCGCTTTTCCGAAGCGATGCTCCTCCCCGTTGCGCAGACGTACGATGTTCGCCCGGTGCGTCCAGAAGACGAAGATCGCGACGATGACGCTGATCGCAAACAGCGGCGACCGGACGCCCACGGTGACCCCGAGCAGAATGGGAAGCATCGCGGCGCTGGTGAGAGATCCGAGCGACACGAAGCCGCTCGAGAGCAACACCACGGCGAAGATCAACAGCGCGAGCATCGTTTGAATCGGAGCGAGCGCGAGGAATACCCCAGCGGCCGTGGCAACCCCCTTCCCTCCGCGCCCGAACATCAGATAAATGGGTCGGACGTGCCCGATGATCGCCGCGATACCGCACAGAATTCCGGCGATCGTTGCGCTGCCCATGGGAAGCGCCGTCGCTGGAACCCAGCGCGGGAAGAGCGCGACGGGGATCGCACCCTTGGCCATGTCGACGGCGAACACGAGCAAGCCGATCTTGGTGCCGAGGACGCGAATCACATTGGTCGCGCCCAAGTTTCCCGAGCCGTGCTTTCGAAGATCGATGCCTCGCGATTTTCCAGCCAAATACGCCGCGGGGATCGACCCCAGGAGATACGAGGCGACGATCGCGGCGACGAGCTCGGTCATCGTCCGGCTTTGCGGCGCAGTACGATGCGCAGCGGATTTCCCGTGAAGCCCCAGTATGATCGGAAGCCGTTGTGCAGGTAGCGCACGTAATGCTCCTCCACGAGGTCAGGTGCGTTTCCGAAGACGGCGATGGTGGGCGGGTCGGTCTCGACTTGCGTGGCATAGTTGAGCTTCACTTCCCGCCCCGCGGCCTGCGGCGGCTGCAGTCGCGCGACCAGCTCGCCGAGCTTCTCGTTCACCTCGGACGTCGTGATGCGTTTGGCACGCTGCGCTTCGACTTCGAGCAGCACCTCGAGCACGCGATTCACACGTTGTCCGGTGAGCGCGGACGTGAACACGAACGGAACGAACTTGAGAAATGGCGCCTTCTCACCGGCGGCCTTCTGGTATTTGGCCGACGCTTTGTCGTCCTTCTCGGCGAGGTCCCATTTGTTGACCACGAGAATCAACCCGCGCCCCGCGTCCCATGCGAGCGCCGCAATCTTGAGATCCTGATTCTGAATCTCGCCCTCGGTGGCGTCGACCATCAGAATGCAGATGTCGGCACGTTCGATCGCCCGACGCGTACGAAGCGAGGAATAAAACTCGATGCCGTCGTCGATCTTGCTTTGGCGGCGCAAACCGGCGGTGTCGACGAAGATGATCTGCCGGCCATGATAGCGCATCGGCGTGTCGATCGCGTCGCGTGTCGTGCCCGCGATCTCGGAGACGACGAGCCGATCTTCGCCGAGCAACTTGTTGACGAACGACGATTTGCCGACGTTCGGACGCCCGATCACCGCAACTCGCAGCGCTTCCTCGTGCTCGGCTTCGCCCTCGGGCAGCCGCGCGATCACCGCGTCGAGCAAATCACCGGAGCCTTTGCCGTTGATCGCCGACACCGGAAAGACTTCCTCCACGCCGAGCGAATAGAACTCGTAGAAGTCCGTCGCGCTCGGATCGTCGACCTTGTTGGCGACGACCATCCACGGTTTGCCCGAATTGCGCAGCAGTTCGGCGACGTGATAATCGCTTGGATGCAAACCAACTCGTGCGTCGACCACGAACAGGAGCAGATCAGCCTCGCCGATCGCCTCGTCCACCTGCCGGCGAATCTCGACATCCATCGGCGCTCGCGGATCGTCGGCGACACCGCCGGTATCGACCAACCAGAACGCGCGGCCCGACCAATCGGTCTCGGCAAAATGACGATCGCGAGTCGTGCCCGCTTCCTCCGACACGATGGCGCTCTCGTCGCCGACGATGCGGTTGAACAGCGCCGATTTGCCGACGTTGGGCCGCCCGATCAGCGCCACGACGGGAGTGCTCACGCGACGGCCTCGGTGAGGCGCGACTCAGCCTCGTGCGCCAGCACGTCGATGAAATCGTAGGACGGATAAAGTGGCACGTGCATTTCCTCGCGCAGCGCGATGAAGGATTCGTCGTCGAGGAACACCCCGCCGTCGTTGACGCATTCAGCCGGAATGAGCGCGAGATCCAAGTCTCGGCGTTCACTCAGTACGCGTCGAATGTCGGCCCCGACGAGCAGGCCGGCGGTCGTGGTCGTCGGACCGAAGAGTGAATTCTCGGCGATGATGAGCTCGAAATGCGCGCCCGTCGCCGCGGAGATCCGGTCGAGCAACTCGGGCATGAGGCCCGCCATGGACACGCCGGTGACAACGCCGATGCGCCGGCCGTCGAGGCGCGGCAGCGCGTCGAGTCCTTCGCGCACACGCTGACGGAGTGCGGCGACGGCACCGACTCCGTTCTCGATCTGCGGGAATTCGCCGTAGTAATCGGCGGCCGGCAGCGGCCGCTCGGCGAGCAGATAGAGCTCGTCCGATCCGTAGACCCACGACTCGCCTCGCTCAGCGCGAGCGCGCTCCGCCCAGCGATCAACCGCTTGGAGGAGACTCTCTGCCGAGTCGCGGTCCATGCTCTTGCCGGTGTAGAGATGTGAAAACTGTGTGAGTCCGACCGGAACGATGGCGACGGAAAGCACAGCGTCGCCAAACCCCCACAGGTCCTGCATCGATTGCTCGAGGATCGCCCCGTCGTTGAGTCCGGGGACGATCACCATTTGGCCGTGAAACTGGATGCCGCCTTCGGCGAGCTTGGTGAGTTGATCGACGATGTTCGGCACGCGCGGATTGTTGAGCAGCACTTTGCGCGCTTCCCACGGTGTGGCGTGGACCGAGATGTAGAGTGGCGATAGACGATACTCGAGGATGCGCGCGATATCGCGCTCCTTGAGGTTCGACAGTGTTGCGAAGTTGCCGTACGCGAACGACAGACGGTAATCGTCGTCGCGCACGTAGAGCGGCTTGCGCAGGCCCTTGGGCAGGCCTTCGATGAAGCAGAACTCGCAGCGATTGGCGCAACGCCGAATGGTTGGCGGTTCGAGCTCGACGCCCATTCCTTCGCCTTCGGGGCGCTCGACGTCGTAGACGACGTCCTCACCGTGGGGCAGGCGCGCCTCGATGATCAGCTCGTCGTCGGCAGTGAGAAACTCCCAATCGAGGAAGTCGGCAAGCTCGCGTCCGTTGACCGTGAGCAGCTCGGTCCCGGAAACGATCCCCAATTCCTCCGCGACACTGCCGGCCTGAACCCCTTTCACGCGAACCATGCAACCCACCATTGCAATGGGGGAGACGCAGAAGCGATCTCCCCCCGACGGGCCGAAACGCGGATAATCAACCGCCTCGGCGATAGCTCATGCAATGTAGGAGATCAAAGGTCCGAAATCAAGCCAAATGCACAACTTGGGTTCGCTGCTACGATGCGATGTCGCAGCGATTTCGACCACAGAAAAGAAACGCGCCCGCCGACGATCGGCGGGCGCGTTCGCATCGGCAACTCTTGGCGGTCAGCTGATCGGTCCGTAACGGAACGCGACAATTCCGGCACCCGTGGCCGAGGTCGTGAAGCTCGTGCTTTGATGGGGCTGTACGGGCCCGACTGCGACGTTCTGGGTCGCGACCACGGCGCCGGCTTTGTCGATGAACTCGATCTTGAGGGTGAACGACTTCGCGGCGTCGGTCTGATTGGCCACGGATCCGGCGAGCGTCGTCTTCGCGTCGGTGGGCGTGAACTCGGTGAACACGACCTTTGCCGGCAGGGCCGTCATTGCCGTCTGATACTTGATTGCCGAATCGACGGCCGACTTGGTCGAATCCTGATACGCCTTGATGAGCGGGTTCAGCTTGACCGCCGAATCCAATGCCGCCTTCTGCACCGCCGAGGACTTTGACGCATTGGCGCGCTGGCCCAACGCTCTCGCCTTGGCCTCGTACTCCTTTGATTTGGCCGAATAGCTCTTCTGGAGGCTCGCGTACGCGATCGCCAGGAGCTGGTAGTCATCTGGGTTGGACGGGTCCACCTCGATCAATTGGCGCGCCACCGGGATGCCTTTGGCGTACGTGCTGTCGAGCAGATACAAGCGCGCCAGGTTGTAGAGTACGTCGCGGTGATACGGGTTCATCGTCCGCGCCGCCTCGAACAGCTTGATGGCGTCCTTGTTCTGGTCGGCTCTCGCCGCGGTCACAGCGGCGTTCATGAGCGAGTTGTACGAGAACGCGTTGGGGTTCGCGAGTTGATCGGCGTACGATCCGCGGATTGCGGCCGTATCGCCACGCGCCGCCGCCAGACGCGCCTGACCGTTGCGCGCCGCATCGGCGAACTTGGTGCCTGGGTCCTTGGCCAGCGCGTCGAAGGCCGCTTTGGACTCGGCCAGCATGGCGGCCTTGTCGGCTGCCGGGGCGGCATCGGCGAGATCCGCGGTGTAGTTCCCAAGGGTGAGTAAGATCTGACGACGCGCGTCGGCCTGCGAGGTGTCCTTGGCCGCGGCGATCGCCTGCTTGTAGTAGTCGATGGCCTCTTTGCTTTGGTTGTGCTTGGCCGCCGACTGCGCGAGGACCATGAATCCGTACGGCGCGTTCTTCGACAACTGCAATGAGCGCTTGGCGAGCGTCACCGCGGAATCGAGCTTGTCGCTGTTCGCGAGCTCGAACGACTGATTGACCAAATCGACCCAGCCCTTCTGCTGACGCCACGCGGCCGTCTGCGATGCGCAGTCGGCATTCGACGCCTCCACAACCGAGAACGCAGAGTCGATTCCGGCGATGATGTCGAACGGTGCCGTAGGCTCTGTGGTCAGGCCGACCGCTCCCCGCGTCGTCAGTCCCGAGGTCATGCCCGGCTGCGCCAGCCACATCACGAGCGTTTTGCCCAGAACGAAGGATCGCCCGACGGGGTTCTTCTTCATGTCGCCTTCGTTGAGCAGCTTGATGGCGTCCTTGAGCTTGCCGGCGACATCCTCGGGCTTCGACGCGCTCTGCGCGAGTTGGAGGTCGAGCACTGCTCGTGCGACCTGATTCGGCGTACCCTCGTCGATCTCACAGGCCTTTTGCTGCGCTCCAGCCGTCGCGGACAGCGCGACGAGGATCAACGCAGGACCGACCTTTCTCCCCAAAGCGAGCATCTGATATCTCCTGATTGTCCGCTCGAAAACGGCGGGCGACGTTCGCCCGCGAGTGCCTACACTAAGCGCTTGAGTGGCGTTCCGCCTCGATGGCGGCCAAACTCGAAATATCCCGTAGAGGCCGTCCTGTCGCCAGTGCGACGCGCTGGACATCCGCGAACTCAGGCTTTGCCCTACGGCTTCCGGTCGGGAGCGTGACGACCTTGGCCGCGATGGCGTGGCCCAGCACGGTCAGCTGAATCATATCGCGAGGCAGCGCGCGACGTCGCACTGTGCGCTGGCGCACACCGATCGTCGTCGTTTCCACGAGGAGCTGCTCCTCGAGGTGCGCGGCATCCGCGGTCCGACATAGCACTTCGACGCGCGTACCCGGCCGGCCGCGCTTCATCGACACGGGAAGCAACGTCACGTCGAGTGCCGCCGATTCGCGAACACGGTCGGCGACCGCCGCCAGGTACTCGGGGGTCATGTCATCGATGTCGCACACCAATTCGATGAGCTCCTCGATCGCGGCACCGCTGGAAATCGAGTCGGCAAGAATCACGCGCAGTGCGTTTGCCCGTCCACGAAAATCCTTGGTGCCGGCGCCGAATCCACTGCGCCGCGGAACAAACTCCGTCGGCGACGGACCGCTCGACAGTACGCGAACCAGCGCGGCTCCGGTCGGCGTCACCAGCTCGCCCGAGCCTTCGGGGCCGGGTCGTACGGGATGACCCTCGAGAAGCTTGAGCGTGGCCGGCGCGGGCACCGGCAACATGCCGTGCGCCGCTTTCACGGTTCCGTCGCCGAGCGCAATGGGCCCGCAGTAAATCCGCTCGACGCCGAGCATCTCGAATCCCCAGATCGTGCCAACGACATCGAGGATCGCGTCGACCGCGCCGACTTCGTGGAGATGGACTTTCTCCGGTGGAAGACCGTGAATCTCCCCCTCCGCGGTTGCGATCGCCGTGAAGGCGCGATCGGACAGTTCTCGCACGCGCACGGGCGCGCCGCTCTTCGCCACGAGTGATCGAATCTCATCGATGTGCCGGCCGTGCGGTTGCGGCGGAATGTCGAAGTCGACCTTCTGACATACGATCTCGCCGCGAATCACCTCGCGAATCTCGACACCGATCTGCTCGATCCCGAGCGCGTTCGGCAAGGCTCGCAACCACTCGGGATCGAGACCAACCTGCACCAACGCGCCCAGCAGCATGTCGCCGGCGATGCCGCTGAACGGATCGAGAATGGCGACGCGCATTAGAACCGGTACGACGCCCCGCTGCCGGTATTGAACACCAACACTTCCGCTGACTTTGGAATCCGGCCGGCAGCGACGAGTTGCTCCGTCACTGCGAGCGCACATCCGCCTTCCGGCGCGGCGTCGACACCACTCGCCCGCGATAACCGAAGCGTCGCCGCGCGAATTGCGTCCTCACTTACCGAGTGCGCTTCGCCCTTGCTCTCGTACAGCGCGCGCAGAATGAGACGATCGCCGAGTGGTCCCGGAACGCGAAGTCCGCTGGCGTGCGTCTCGGGATCTTCCCATGGTGTGGCCCTGTCGAGCCCAGCCTTGAACGCACGGACCATCGGCGCGCAGCCATCCGCTTGCGCGACGATCATGTGCGGCATCGCGACGTCCTTCGGCAACCACCCGCCGTCGCGCATTTCGGCGAACACCTTCCACATGCCGATGAGGCCTGTCCCACCGCCGGTCGGATACACGACATGCGTGGGCAATCGCCATCCGAGTTGCTCGGCGAGCTCGATGCCCATCGTCTTCTTCCCCTCGATGCGATACGGCTCGCGCAACGTCGACACGTCGAAATAGCCGCTCTCCGCCGCGAACGCTCGCGCCTGTTTTCCGGCGTCCCCGATGTGGCCCGGCACGAGTTGCAGGTCGGCGCCGAGCGTGACGATCGTGTCGAGGATGGGCTTGGGCGTCGTCATCGGCGCGTACACCCGGACGGGAATGCCAGCGGCCGCGGCGTATGCCGTCAACGCCGCGCCCGCATTGCCGGCGGTCGGCACGACGAGGCCCGGCACCTTCAAGCCACGAGCGCGCGTCACGGCCGCGCTCATTCCTCGAGCTTTGAACGACGCCGTGGGATTCAAGCCTTCATCTTTGACCCAGAGTCGCGCCACACCCAACTCGCGCGCCAGCTTCGGCAAATCGTGCATCGGCGTCAGTCCCTCGCCGAGCGACACCGGGGCTTCGCCCGCTTTGAGCGGCATGACCGGCGCGTATCGCCACATGTCCCACCGCTCGGTCATGGCGGTCCGCGGCGGCATGAGAGAATCATAACGAACGAGAAATGGCTGCCCGCATTTCGGGCAGACGGTGGCCAGCGCGTCGCCGGACTCGCGGACGTCGCAGGCGGAACACTCGAGGTGCCAGGTGCTCACGATGGATCGGATGAGGGAGAAGTGTCGGACGGCGTTTGCTCGGCGCCGACGGTGGCTGGAGCGGTTGGTGAACTCTTGCGCAACGATTCGAGCACGCGTTCGGCCGTCTTCTGCCCGAAGCCGGGCAATGCGGCGATCGCTTCGGGTGCCGCATCGCGTACGCCCTGCAGACTTCCGAAGGCCTCGAGCAGCTGCCGTCGTTTCGCTTCCCCGACCCCTGGAATGCGAAGGAGCTCCGACGTCATCGTACGCATCGAACGCCGCTTGCGCTGAAAGGTAATCGCGAAGCGATGCGCCTCGTCACGCGCTTGCTGCAACACGCGGAGCGCGGGAGAGCGTCGCGGCAGCCGGAGCGGCTCAGGTCGGCCGAGCACGAAGATCTCCTCCTCGCGCTTGGCCAGACTGATGATGGGCATGGCGCCCAACCCGATCGCGTCGAGGGCTGCGTGCGCCGCGTTCAATTGTCCCTTGCCGCCGTCGATGACGACGAGATCGGGCAGCGCCTTCTCCTCTTCGGTGCGTCGCGCAAAGTAGCGCTTGACGACCTCGTTCATGGACGCGAAGTCGTCGATGCCCTCGACGGTCTTGACCTTGAACTTGCGATACTCGGCGCGGTATGGCCGGCCGTTCTGAAACCAAACGCATGACGCGACGGTATCCGTGCCTTGTGCATGCGAGATGTCGAAGCAGACGAGCGATCGCGGCACCTTCTGGAGACCGAGCTGTCGCTGGAGCTCGTAGATCGGATCGCCCGCGCGCTCCTCGGTTTCGTCTCCGGTGAGTCGCAGCTCTTCCAGCAGGTGGCGCGCATTCTGAGTCGCGAGATCGACCAACTCACTCCGCGGACCGCGCTGCGGAACGTGAATCTTGGTGCGCTCGAGCGACGCCTCGACCAACTCGCGGTCTTCCGGCTCGAACGGAACCAGCAGCTCACCCGCGCGATCCTCGAGCGGCAGGTAGCTTCGCGCCAGATACGCTTGAAGGATCGCGGGATCAGCCTCTTCCTCGAGATTCTCGAGAAACTGATGCTCGCGGGCGAGGAGCTTGCCGCCACGAATTCGCATGAGCGCCACGACCGCGTCGTCGCCGTCGCGCGCGAACCCGACGACGTCACGATCGCCACCCTCGATGGAGAGGACGACTGTCGGCTCCTCCATACGCTCGAGATGCTGCAGTGCATCGCGCAACTCGGCGGCGCGCTCGAAGTCCAGCGACTCGACGGCCAAAGCCATTCGTTCGCGAATCCGGCGGGCCACTTCCCTCGTTCGCCCATCGAGGAAGACCAGCACCTCGTCGATCATTGCGCGATACTCGGCCTGTGTCTGCGCGAGGATACAGGGCGCTTTGCACCGCTTGATGTAGTAATCCAGGCACGGCCGCTCGGGCATCTGGCGCGGCATGTCGAAATTGCACGAGCGAACGGTGAAGATTCGCTTCACGACGTTGAGTGCGCGCCGCATGGCGCCGACGTCGGTGTATGGACCGAAGTACCGACTGCCGTCGTCCACGACGTGTCGCGTCACCCACACTCGCGGGAACGGCTCGCCGACGGTGACCTTGATGTACGGATACGACTTGTCGTCGCGCAGCGCGATGTTGTACTTCGGTTTGTATTCCTTGATGAGATTCGCTTCGAGAATCAGCGCGTGCGCTTCGCTCGGCACGACGATCGTCTCGAGGCCGCCCACCTGCTGCATGAGCGCCCGCGTCTTGACGCTCTCGTCGTGATCGCCAGTGACGTAACTGCGCACGCGTGAGCGAAGCCGCTTGGCCTTTCCGACGTACAGCACCGTACCGTCCCGGTCGCGCCACAGATAGACGCCGGCCGACTCGGGAAGATGCGGAATCTTTTCGAGGACGGATTCGGGAACTGCCATAGCTCAATAATACCCCGGACGCGCAGCCGATGTCCGCCTCCCCGAGCATCCTCCCGGCGCGCGGCGGCTCAGCGGCGCCGCAAGCGCGCGACGACCCTGGCAGCCTCCGGAAGGCCGAGAGCAATCGTCGCGAGGAGGTAGATCGCGCCGTACGTGGCAAGCACGAGCACGCGGGTCACGAAGGGGGTTTGATGCGCTACGAGTACGCGCATCCCCCAGCCGGCGGCTGCTCCGACGAGCGCTGCCGCCCAGAGCGACGCTACATAGCGGCCCGGCAAGCCCGTCACGCCAATTCGGCGATTCATGCGCGATCGGAGCAACAAGAACTCGATCCACCCGGCCATGCCCGCCGACGCGGTGAGTCCTGCCGCGCCCCAATGCGCGTCTATACCGAGGAGACGCGGCAGCGGCAGCGCGAAGAGATAGCCGAGCACCGTCGTCAGTACGACGCGAAGCATCGCGAAGCGGAGCGGCGTCCGCGTGTCGTGAAGCGCGTAGTACGTCGAGGAATACAAGCGGCCCATCGTGGTCGCCAACAGACCGACGGCCGATCCGGCGAGAATGCCCCACGCGTAGTGGGAGTCGGCGGCCGTGAAGCGTCCGCGTTGAAACAGTAACGCCGCGATCACGTCGCCAAACGCGATGAACGCAACGGCCGAGGGAACCACGAAGAACGCGATGTTGCGAAGTCCCGCGCCGAGTCGCCCGCGAAGGTAGGTCGCCACCTGATCGTGATCGCCGATCGCGCGCGACATCTCGGGCAACTCCGCCGCCGACACGGCCATGCCGAACAAGCTCACCGGCAGCACGTACACGGTTTGCGCATAGCCCAGGGTCGCCACCATGCCGGTCGGCAGAAAGCTCGCGAGCCAGATGTCGATGTAGCCACTGATCTGCACGACGCCGCGCCCGACGAACGCAGGTCCGAAGTTTCGCGACACCGTTCGCACGTGCTCCGATGTCGTATCCACCGAGAATCGCAGGTGCCGCGCGAGGCGCAGCGTCGTCGGCACTTGAACCAAGAATTGAAGCAGCGCTCCGGCGACCGAAGCCCAGGCGAGCGTCGTGGCGAGGTCGAGTGGCTGCTGCGTCCTGCCGAACCAGAGGAGCGCGCCGATCATGGCGACGTTCCACAGCACGGGCGCCGAGTACGAGAGCAGATAGCGGCGATGGCTGTTGAGAATGCCCAGGCACCAGGCCGAGATGACAAAGATTCCCGCGCCCGGGAACAAGATGCGCGTCAGCTGAATCGTGATGCGCTTCTTCTCCGGATCGAACCCCGGCGCGATCAGCGGGATCAACGCCGGCGTCGCCGCGACACCGACCAGCACGACGACGGCGACCACAATCATCAGCAGCGCACCAACCGCGCCGGCAACATGGCCAGCCTCTTCCTCCTTCGCTTGCGCCAACAGCCGTGAGTAAACTGGAATGAAAGAAGCCGAGAGCGCCCCTTCGCCAAACAAGTTCTGAAGGATATTCGGGATCTTGAATGCCGCACTGAAGGCGTCGGCGGCCACGCCGGCACCCAGAAACTGCGCTTGGAACACCTGGCGGACGAGCCCGAACACGCGCGACGCAAAGATCCCGAGCGCCACAAAGACCGCGGCCGCGCGCGGTCGGCGAGCCGGCGGCGGTCCCGAGTCGCCGCCTGGTTCGTCGCTCGGCACAGCGGTCACACGCGGGCGGCGGCGGGCGACGGCTCGGCGAGCGCGGGGGCACCCGACACGAGCGATCGCGCGTGGACACCGGCCGCAGCACGCATCTGGTCGATGAGCGACGGGCCGTAGCGCGCCAGGAACGGGATGAACGCGAGCTTTCGTTCTTGGCGCGTGCCGTGCGGATACAGCGAGCCGCGAACGGTTGCCAACTGTTGCATGATCTCTGTCTCTCGCCGCTTGACCGCCGCCACGAGGCGTCGTTCGACGCGTGCCATCCGATGCTCGAGCGACCGGCGAAGACCTTCGATCACCTCGGCGGGGAGAAGGCCGCTATTCGCCGCGTCGAGCGACGCGACGCCGGACGTGACGCTTGCTCGCAACTCGGCCAGCGCGCGCACGGCATCCGGAGAAAGGTGTTCGCGCGCGACGCGTCCTTCGACTGCGTGCGGGTCGGCGAACGCCTCCACCGAGAGATCGAATCGCGTAAGCGTGCGTTGCACCCGCGGCTCGACGATCGTCGTGGACCAGCGCGGCACCACGAGAGGCGTGGGCACGCCGAGCGCGTCGGACACGGCGGAGACTTGGGCGAAATATGCGATCTCGCCCGGCCCGCCGACGTACGCGGCCGTTGGCAAAAGCGCGCGCTCGAGCACCGGTCGCAGTAGAACTGTCGCCGAAAGAAACTGATCGGCGGGGAGCTCGCGGATGGCCGCGGCTTCTTGTAGCGGCAACCGGCGCTTGATCCCGTCGCGATTCAGAAACACCAACGACAATCCCGACACTTCTTCCACCTGCGGTGTGAAGCCGGCTTCGCTGATCTGATCACTGCGGCGGCGCACGACACCGGCCAGCGCGTCGCCATTGTTCGCGGCGCGCCGCATCAACAGCGCGCCGGCGCGAGCGACGGCCGCGTGGGACGCATCGAGCACGCCCATTCCCAACGGCTCCAAGACGCGGCGCAGCACCGCGACATAGGCATCGCCGAGCGTGGCCCCGTCGTGGTACGCATGCAGGGTGTCGTCCAGAAAGCGTTCGTACGCGCCCGACCCGCACGCCTCGCGAAACAGCGCCAGGTGATGATCGATATCGTGATCGATCGGAATGCGCGTCATGGGTGTGCCGGCCGGCGAACGCGCCTCGAGACGCAGCTCGCGCGCGCCCCCCTCGAGCGACACGCTGGTGGCGGCAGCCTCGCGGAAGTCGGCGTCGTCGGTCGCCGCCCAGAAGAGCGGTGCGACCGGCACCCCGAGCATCTCTTCGAGCGAGTCGGCGAGGGCGCGCGCCGTGATCGCCTTGACCAACGTCATCAACGGCCCACCGAAGAGTCCCGGTTGCTGCCCCGTCGTGACGACGACGCCCTGCCCCTTCACGACCCGTTCGAGTTGCGCCGCGGCGGCCCCGGTGGGCGCGATCGCCTGTTCGAGATCTGTAAACCACGTGGCACTCGCGCCGTCGGCGACCGCGCGGACATGTTCTCCCCACTCGCCGGCGCCCCGCGGAATCGGGCGGAACCACTGCGGCAGCTGGCCGGTCCGCGCAGCCTGCGACAACGCCGAGCCGCCGAGGGGCTCCGTTCGCACGACGGGTTCGCTCACCGTCCCGCCCCCACCGCGTTCACTTGTGATACGGCTCGCCGCGGACGATGGTGCCGGCGCGGTACAGCTGCTCCGCCAGCACGAGCCTCGCGAGCTCGTGCGGCAAGGTCCACGGCGCCAGAGCGAGCGACGCGCTCGCTCGGCGCCGGACGACATCGCCCAACCCAAAGGCGCCGCCGATGAGAATACCGACATCGACCGCCCGTTCGCGCTGCGATTGAAGCCACTGTGCGAACTGCTCCGACGACATCGCGCGACCCGTCAGCTCGCATGCGACGACCTGGGCGTTGGGCGGAATCGCGGCGAGCAACCGCTCGCCTTCCCGTTCGCGCGCGAGGTCCGGAGAGCCGGAGCGAGCCGGCTCGTCGCGGACCTCGCGCACCTCGAGCGGCCAGTAGCGACTCGCACGGGTCTCATACTCGCGAATCGCTCCGGCCAAGTTGACGTCGCGCGGCTTGCCGACGACCGCCACGACGAACCGCATTCAACACGACGTGCGACACGCCGCGCCATGCCCCGCGCTAGGCATAGATCCCGCGCAACCGGTGTACCGTCGCGACACGACTGATCGAGACCATGTACGCAGCGGTCCGCATGTTGACCTTGTGCTGCTTCGACAGCTGTAGGACGTCGGCGAAGCTCCGGCGCATGATGTCGGTCAGGCGCGCGTTGACGTCGTCTTCAGCCCAGAAGTACCCCTGACGGTCCTGCACCCACTCGAAATACGAGACGGTCACGCCGCCGGCGTTGGCCAGAATGTCGGGGATGACGAAGATGCCCTTTTCGTCGAGGATCGAATCGGCGCCCGCGGTGGTCGGGCCGTTCGCGCCCTCGCAGATGACCTTCGCGCGAATCTTTCCGGCGTTCTTGCTCGTGATGACGTTCTCGAGCGCCGCCGGTACCAAGACGTCGACATCGGCGGTGAGAATCTCGTCGTTGGTGATCTGGTCGCCCCCCATGAATCCCTCGAGCGATCGCACGCTACGCGCGTGCTTGATCGCCGCGTCGATGTCGATGCCGTTCTTGTTGTAGTAGCCACCGGTGCGGTCGCTGATCGCGACGATCTTGCAGCCCTCGCGCTGAAGCAGTTGCGCCGCAACCGACCCGACGTTGCCGAAGCCTTGTACGGCGACGGTCGTTCCCGAGACGTCCATTCCGAGGTGCTTGAGCGCTTCCTTGACGACGATCATGCACCCGCGGCCCGTCGCCTCGCGCCGACCGAGGGATCCGCCCATCTCGACCGGTTTGCCGGTGACGACCGCAGTCACGGTGTGGCCCATGCGCATGGAGTACGTGTCCATGACCCAGGCCATCACACGCTCGTTGGTGTTGACGTCGGGTGCGGGGACATCCGAGTCTGGTCCGAGCGTGGCGATGATGCCCGCGGTGTATCGCCGCGTCAGTCGCTCCAACTCACCAGCGCTCATCTTGAGCGGGTCACACACCACACCGCCCTTCGAGCCGCCGAACGGCAGGTTCACGACGGCGCATTTCCACGTCATCCACGCGGCAAGCGCCTTCACTTCCTCGATCGTGACGTTCAAGTCGAACCTGATGCCGCCCTTGGCGGGGCCGCGCGACGTGTTGTACAGCACGCGGTGTCCGATGAAGACCTCGACCTCGCCATTGTCCATCATCACCGGGATCGACACGGTGATCTGCTTTTCCGGATGACGCAACACCTTGTACAGGCCCGGCTCCAGATCGAGCAATTCCGCCGCACGATCGAACCGCGACATCATTGCTTCAAACGGATTCTCTTCATCGAGAAAATGATCTTTGTCCGGTCGGACGATTCTATCGGTAGGGAGTCTGAGATCGGTGGCCATGTGGAGGAATACCGGCCGGCGTCAGCCGGCAGTGGGAGAATGTGAGGAACGTGAAACCACGAGATCATCGAGTACGCGCTCGAGACCGCCGACGCCACGCTCCACCATCACCTGCTGAGAAACATACCACAATGGAGGCGCAAGGCGAGGCCAGTGCAGGGCGAGCTTGACCGAGTCCTTCAACGTACAAACGACCACGTCGTCCAATGCGAAACCACGCGTGATGCGCACCACGTCGGCCTCGGTGAACGCGTAGTGGTCGGGAAATATGGAAGCCTCGACGCGAATTCCGCGCGCTTCCATTTGGCGAACGAATGATACAGGGTCGGCGACCGAGAGCACGGCGTGGACCGTCTTCCCGCGTAAGGCATTGAGCGACATCGTTTCGCCCGCGCCGTCGGCGCACACCAATTCCCCAGGGTCGAGACGCACCGAAACGCGCGGGACAGCCGGCGCGACGCGCGCGAGGCGCTCGTGCACCGACTCCACCGCGGCATCGCTAGCGGCCTTTCGCGTGACGATGATCAGCGTCGCTCGGCGCACCGCGCGGAGCGGCTCGCGCCACGGGCCCGCGGGTAGCAGATGGACGACCGGCGTCCATTGGTCGGCGCTGATGAGCACTAGATCGGCCAGCCGCTGTACGCGACGATGTTGGAAGGCGTCGTCCAGCACGACGACGTCGGCCCCACGCCGCGCGGCCTCGGCGATGGCGGCGACGCGGTCCGCGTTGACGATCACGGGGATGGACGGATTGAGCGTTTGATGAACGAGCGGCTCGTCGTGGCCGTACCCGCGCAACACGATCGCGGGACGGGCACCTCGCGTCTCGAGTCCGCGCGCAATCCAGGCGGCGATCGGCGTCTTGCCCGTCCCGCCGACGGTCAGGTTGCCGACGCTCACCGCGGGCAGCGCGGCCTCGCGCGCCGGAAGCCAACCGGCGTCGTACAGAATGTCGCGCGCGCCGACGATGGTGCCGAACAATCGCTCTGCGGGCAGGAGCACCATGCGCACCGCAGAGGCGAGTGCGTCGCTGCCATACCACACGCGCTCGACCAATCCGCGATCACTCATTGGCTCGCCGTTCCGCGAGCTCGAACGCCTCACGCATTCGGTCCGTTTCGACGACGGTGTTTCGCGTCTGACCCGGCGGTACCGCGATCGGGACCGAGTACGCCACGTGAAGCTTGGCGAACGGCTTTGGAATCATGAAACGATCCCAGCTCTTGAGGTGCCAGGCGCGACTGGCCGTCACGGCCGCCGCGACGAGCGGCGCGCCGGTGCGGTGTGCCACGATCACGGCACCCGGGGCCAGCGACTTGGCCGGACCCCGCGGCCCATCGGGAGTAATCGCGAGGTCGTGCCCTTGCCCGATGACGCGCGCAAGACCGAGCAGCGCGCGCGCGGCTCCACGCGACGTCGACCCACGCACCGTCTGATACCCCAACCGCTCGGCGATTCGCGCGATGATCTCCCCGTCGGCGTGCTCGCTGATCAGCACCGCGACGCGCTCATCACGGTGGTGGTAGAGTAGCGGCAGCAGTTGTCCGTGCCAGAGCATGAAGACGATCGGCTTCCCCTCGGCCCGCAAGCGCCGAACGTCTTCATCGTCGGAGACCCGGACCCGCCAGGTCCAGCCGAGCGCGCGGACGACGAGCACGCCGAGGCGAGACAGCCATTCGACGCGACGCTCCGCGCGCGGGTCAACGGCCATCGCCGCCTCGTTCGGCCAGCTCGACGGCCATCGTCGCCGCGCGCGCCGCCGCGCCAGGCGTACCGAGCGCGGTTCGCACCGCCGCCAAGCCGGCGATCATCTTCCGTCGCTCGTCGCTCTGCTTGTCGAGGAGCGGAGCGAGCGCGTCGGCGACGGCGAACGGCTGCAGGGCATCCTGCACGAATTCCGGCACGAGACGTTCCCCGGCCACGACATTGACTAAACCGATATTAGGAATCTTTACCAGCCACTTCGCCGCCGCGTAGGTGATCGGGCTGGTTCGATAGGCCACCACGAGCGGACATCCCGCGACCGCCGCCTCGAGCGTGGTGGTGCCGCTCTTGCACAACGCCGCGTCGGCGGCACGAAAAATCGTGAACGACGCCGAGCGAGCCATCGGGAACGGACAGCGCGCCTCGCTCACCGAGACGTGCGGAGCGACGCTCACGATGACTCTGACCGCCGGGTCGCGGCGCTGCAACTCTCGCGCGGTTCCCACGAACGCATCGAGGTGGCGGTCGATTTCCTGTTCGCGACTGCCCGGAAAGAGCGCCAGCACGCGATCGTCTGGCGACAGCCCGAGCGTCGCGCGCGCTGCATCACGGTCCGGAAGCTCGGCCACGCGATCGAGCAGCGGATGTCCCACGAACGTCGCGTCGATGTGGTGGCGGCGCAGTAGCGCTTCCTCGAACGGGAGAATGACCGCCGCCTTCGTGACGGTTCGCGCGAGACGGGCGAGACGGTCCGAGCCCCACGCCCACACCTGTGGCGTGATGTAATACAGTACGGGAACGCCGGCGGCGGTCGCCGCTTCGGCAACCTTCATGTTGAACGTCGGATAGTCGATGAGGACGACGAGCGCAACGTCCCCGCTCCGGATGCGGCGCTTGAGCTCGTGCAGCAACGCCCAGTGTCTCGGCACGTGGCGCAGTACCTCGACGAAGCCCATGACCGCGAGTTGTTCAACGTGCTCGACGAGGTCGACGCCGGCGGCGCGCATCTCGTCACCGCCAATTCCGGTGAGACGAAACGGAGCGCATCGCGCGACGAGCTCGCGCGCGACGCCCGCAGCGTGAAGGTCGCCGGAGACTTCCCCGGCGACGAAGAGAATGTCACGCACGACTGGAGACCGGCACCCGACCGGAGAGACTCGGAAACGTCCGCTCGATGTCGTGCACGATCGTGAGCGCGACCGCGAGCGCCTCGCGACCGTCCTCGCCCGTCACCGAGACCGGCGCGTCGCCGTTCACCGCTTGAACGAACGCGGCCAGCTCGAGCCGAAGCGGCTCTCCCTCGGGCGCCTCGAGCTGAATGCGCTCGACGAACGATTCGAGCGCCTGCGCGCCTTGCGCGTCCCGGACCAGGGCGAGCAGATCGACGTCTCGGCGAAGGCGATAGAATTCGCCGGTGCCGGCGGCGAGATCCAACGACAGATAGCCGCTCTGCTGAAAGATGCGCAGCTTTCGCATGCGGTCGCGCGACACGCGGCTCGCCGTAATGTTCGCGACGGCTCCGGCATCGAACGAGATCCGCGCGTTCGCGATGTCGACGAACGGCGTGAGCACGGGCACGCCGACGGCCGACACCGAGCTGACGCGACCGCCGACGAACGTGCGAACGAGATCGATGTCGTGGATCATCAGGTCGAGCACCACCGCGACGTCGGAGCCGCGCGGATTGAATGGTGCAAGACGGTCGCTCTCGATGAACCGCGGACCTTCCACGTACGGAAGCGCCGCGCGCACCGCACGATTGAACCGCTCGACGTGACCGGTCTGCACCATCGCGCCGGTGCGCACGGCCATCGCCAGCAGCGCGTCCGCCTCTTCGAGCGTTGTCGCGATGGGTTTCTCGATCAGCACGTGCAAGCCGCGCTGGAGGGCCGGGGCGGCCACGGAAAAATGCGCCGGCGTGGGCACGGCGATGCTCACCGCGTCTACGTCGTCGAGCAATGCGTCGAGCGACCCGAAGGCGCGAACGCCGAGCTCCGCACTCACCTTCTCGGCGCGTTCGGGCTTAGCGTCATGGAATCCGATGAGCTGCGCGCCGGGGACGTCGCGCAGAATGCGAGTGTGGTGGAAGCCCAGCGCTCCCGCGCCGACGACGCCGATGCGGACGGCCATCAGACGACCGACCCGCGATCGCTGCGCTCGAAGAACGCCAAGAATTCTCGAATCTCGGGATACGGATGCAACTCCGCCTCGGCACGCGCGCGCGCCTGCGACAGATTGAGCTCCGACTTGAAGAACATTCGGTACGCGCGTTTGAGCTCTCGCCGCACCTCCTCGGGGAATCCGTTGCGCTCGAGACCGACAACGTTCAACCCGTACAGCTTGATCGGATTCCCAACCGCCTTCACGTAGGGAGGGACGTCCTTGTTCACGCGAGAGCAGCCGCCGATGAAGCTGTAGCGCCCGATCATGGCGAATTGGTGGACGCCGATCTGTCCCGACAGAATTGCTTTCTCTTCGATCGTCACGTGTCCGGCGAGCTGCGTGTTGTTCGAGATGATCACCCCGTCGCCGACGTGGCAATCGTGCGCCAGATGGACGTACGACATGATGAAGCAGTTCTGCCCTACACTCGTTCGGAACGATTGCGTCGTTCCGCGGTTGATCGTGCTGTACTCGCGAATCGTCGTCCCGTCGCCCACCTCGACGCGCGTCGGCTCGCCCTTGTACTTGAGATCTTGCGGATCGCCGCCGAGCACGGAGCCGATGCCGATGGAGATCCGCTGACCGAGCGTCACGTTTCGCTCCAACGTCACTCGCGCCGCGATCTTGCAACCGTCGCCGATGATGCAGTTCTCGCCGATGATCGCGAACGCGCCGATCTCGACGTCGTTGCCGATGTCCGCGCTCTTGTCGACGAGCGCAGTCGCGTGAATGATCGCGCTCATTTCTCGCGCACCACGGCGCCCATCTCGGCCTCGGCCACGACCTGTCCGTCGACCTTGGCGACGCCCGCCATCTTGCACATCATGCCGCGCACTTGTAGCAACTCGAGCTCGAAGCGAATCTGATCGCCCGGCTTCACGGGGCGGCGCCATTTCACGTTGTTGAGCGACGTAAAATACACCACCTTGTCCTCGCGATTGGTCATCGTCCCCATCAACAGGACGCCGCCCACCTGAGCCATCGCCTCGATGATCAAGACGCCGGGCATGATGGGGTGACCGGGAAAATGCCCTTGGAAGAACGGCTCGTTGATCGTGACGTTCTTCACGCCCACGATCCGCTTCCCGTCTTCGATCTCGAGAATGCGATCGACGAGCAGGAACGGATAGCGGTGCGGCAACACCCGCATGATGTCTTCGATCTCGAGCACGGTCGTCTCCTTCGCAATTGCTTCTTTCATGGCACGCACCAATCGAACGGTTCCACGATGACTCGGTCTTGACGCCGTGATTCGTGCGCGCACGCGCGCGCCGGCCAGGGCGAAGTCGCCGACGCAATCCAATGCCTTGTGCCGCACGAACTCGTCGGGCCACCGAAGCGTATTCAGGACCCCGTCATCGTCCAACACGACCGTGTTGTCGAGCGAGGCGCCCTGGATGAGCCCTTTGGCGCGCAACGCGTCCACCTCATGCACGAAGCCGAACGTCCGCGCCGATGCGAGATCTCGCACGAAGCTGTCACGCGTGACGCGGTAGCAACCCTGTTGCTGCCCGATCGCCGCGTGCGGAAAATCAATCGACACATTGAGCTCGAACTCGGGGGCCGGCGTGGCCTCGTACACCGAATCGCCATCCGTGAGCGAGATCGCGCGGCGCAGGGTCAGGTACGTCGCCTCACCTGACTGTTCGACGATTCCCGCCGACAAGAGCGCATCGACGAAGGGCGCGGCGCTGCCATCCATGATCGGCGGCTCGGCTGCGTTGAGCTCGATCTCGACGTCATCGATGCCGCATCCCGCAACGGCGGCGAGTACGTGCTCCACGGTGTGGACCGACACCGGGTCCTCACCGAGCTGCGTCCGCCGTTCGGTGAGCACCGCCGTTTCGGCCAACGCGCCGATCCTCGGGGCGTTCGGCAGATCGGTTCGACAAAACGTGATGCCCGCTCCGCTCTTCGCGGGGCGGAATGATAGTTGGCACGCGGCGCCCAGGTGCAACCCGATTCCGTCGAGCGACACCGGACGCGCGATTGTGCGACGGCTCATTCTGATTCGGTCTTCGTGTCGAGCAAGCGCTCGATGCGTCGGAGGAGGCTGGGAAGTTTGAACAACGCGGCCTGTGCGCGGAGCGCCTCCTTGTGAGGTCGCGCCGGATACCCAGACCACGTTTCACCGGCCGGAATATCGCCAAAAACGCCCGCCTGCGCAGCGAGTCGCGCCCCTTTTCCGATCGTGTGATGCCCGGAAATGCCGACCTGGCCGAGGATCATACATCCGTCTTCGATGCGGACCGACCCGGCCACGCCCGCCTGGGACATGATCAGACAGCTCCGGCCGACGCGCACGTTGTGGCCGATCTGGACCAGATTGTCGATCTTCGTTCCGGCTCCGATCACCGTATCGTCGATGCTGCCGCGATCGATGGTGGTGTTCGCGCCGATCTCTACATCGTCCTCGAGAATGCACCGGCCAACGTGGGGGATCTTCAGGTGCTGGCCGTCGCGCTGGACGTAGCCAAATCCGTCGGAGCCGATGCGCACGCCGGCGTGAAGGATGACCCGCTTTCCAACGCGCGAACCGGCGTAAATGGTCACCGAGGCGACAACATGACACCGCTCGCCGAGTTCCACGCCCGCGCCGACAACGCAGTGCGGACCGATGATCACATCGTCTCCGAGCGTCACGTCGTCGCCGATGATCGCATAGGGACCGACCGAGACGTTGGAGCCAAGTCGCACCCCGGCCCCGATCACCGCGGTCGGGTGGATTCCTGGCGCCGGCGCGCGGCTTCGCTGGAATCGCGGCAGGAGCGTCAGCAGCGCTTCCTGCGGCCGGTCGACGACCACGCGAGCCGGTGCCGATCCCGGCGCCTCCGCCAGCTCGGGCAGAATGAGTACGACGCCGGCCTGCGAGGCCGCAAACAGTGGAGCGTACTTGGCGGCGCCCAGGAAGCTGAGGTCGCGCCGTGACGCACGGTCGAGAGCCGCCACGCCGCTGACCGCGACCAACGGATCTCCCACGAGCTGTCCACCCACCGCCTCGGCAATAGCGGCGGCGGTGAGGACGAAGTGGCCCTCACCGCCGTCGTGTTGCCGCGACGAACCAGAAATCACTGGCTCGGTGGCTTCGGGCGCGTAACGCCCGCCGGGCTCGCCGGCGCACCTGGCTTGGCTGGCGTGGTCGCCTTGATCTGTGCCGGAGTGGCGCGAAGGCGCGAAATGACGCGGTCGGTGATGTCGAGATTCTTGTCGGCCGACACGATGTTCGATGCCCCTGGGGCGTTATCGAGAATCATCGCATATCCGCCTTCTTCACGGATGTCGTCGAGCACCTTCTTCACTGCGTCGGTGATAGGCGCCATGACTTCGTTCTGGCGCTGCGCGAACTGCTGTTGGAATTGCAGTTGCTTCGCCTGAAGGTCGGTCTCGAGCGCTTGGATCGCCTTCTGTTGCTTGTCTTTCACAGCGGCGGAGAGCGTCGGCTCGTCCTTCTGATATTTGGTGAGCATGGCGTTCACCGAGTCCTGCATCTTTTGAAGGGTCGTGCGGAACCCCTCTCCCTCTTTGGAGAGAGTCGACTCGGCGGCGGCGTAGCCCGGTGCCGCAGGCATCAGCGCCTGGCTGTTGACGAACGCGATCTTGAGTGTCTGCCCATGCGCAACGCCGGCGACGCTGGACAGAACGAGCGCGATCACCGTCGCGCGAAGCATGGAACGCATGAAAACTCCGAATTAGAAGATCTGACCGAACTTAAAGTGAACCTGCCACTTGGGATCCTTGTGGCCAAACGCATCGACGCGATCGAAACCGTATCCGAGGTCGACGCCCAACGGGCCCAGCGGAGTGACGAGCGACGCCCCGAATCCGGCACCGCGGAATAGTCTGGTCGGGTCGAAGTCCCGAGGACGCTCCCACAGGTTGCCGGCGTCATAGAAGGCGTCGATGTACAGCTGCTGATTGACGCGCAGCCCCAGCTCGGCCGTGCTGGTGTAATACGCATTGCCGAATGAACTTCGTTGCGCCTGGAACTGGTCCGCGTTCGGCAGATATCCCTTCGGCGTAATCGAGAACTCCTCGTACCCTCGAAGCGGTTGCCCGTACTGCACACCGCCGAGCGAGAACGCCTGCGATACGAAGAACGGACCGGGGTCGCCAAACAGCGCGCCGGCTCGAGCGCTCAGGCCGAACACCAGAGCCATGGGCTCGGGTCCCAGTCCCTTGCCGAACGTCGCGAGCGTCGAGTAGCCGCGCATTTCGGTGGTCAGACGCTGGAACGCCGACGTTCCGCCAAGCAACCCGCCGTTGACCTGAAGCGCGACATCCTCGTGCACGCCGGTGTATGGGAACGGAGTGCCGAGCCTCGTGTCGTGGTCGAGCGTAAAGCCCAGCGTCGAACGGAAGCATCCGTTGCAGTTGATCGACGCGACTAGGCCATCGCCGCCGTACGAGACGCGCTCGCCTCCGTAGCTCATGAAGAACCGCGTGTAGCGTGACCCGCCGACCGGGAAGCCGAGCTGAATCTGTCCGCCGCTCGTGCTGGATTGTCCGATGTCGCGGATGATGAACCGCGACTTCTGGTTGTAGAGAGAAACGGTCCCGGAGACGTTCGACTGGCGGATCTGGGGATCGGTGTAGCTGAGGCTGAAGTCCCGGATATATCGTCCGAACTGCCACTGGAGCGATCCGCGCTTGCACTCGCCGAACAGGTTTGGCTGGTCGAATCCGATGAATCCGCCCACCCCCGTTCCCTGTCCGACCGACGCGCCGAAATTGACGTTACCGGTGCGCTTTTCCTTGACGTGGAAGATGAGATCGATGTCGCCGTTCTCATTCGCTTGCCGCGTCTCCGGCGGGGGCATGTCCTGCTCGAAGAATCCGAGGTTCGCGATGTTGCGATAGCTCTGGATCAACCGCTCGCGATTGAAGACGTCGCCGGGAAGGATGAACAGCTGGTTTCGGATGCACGTCTCGGTCGTGACGTCGTTCCCGAGGATGTCGACGCGGTTCACGATGGCCGGCGTCCGCTCGTCGATGTCCCAGCGGAGATCGACGGTCGGGGTCGAGTCCGGGCCGACGTGCCGCCGCTCCACGACGGGACGTATGCTCGCGTAGATGTACCCTTCGTTCTCGTACGCTTCCTGCACCTTGCCGGTGGCGTCCTGCCAGGCGGATGCGTCGAAGACGTTCTTGTCGGCTGAGCCGCCGCGTCCGACCAGGCCGGCCACGGCCTGCTTCACGGTCTTGGCCTTTTCGCCGAATGGGTAATACCGGGCAATGTCTTCGTTCGAGAACCGCTTGGCGCCATTCACCTCGAACGTGCCGATCTTGTACTGCGGACCCTCATTCACTGTAATGCGGACCAGCGCCTTCCCCTTTTCGCGATCGACGATCAAGGTGTCCTTGACCACCTGCATGTCGATGTAGCCGTGAGAGGCGTAGAGATCGGGGATGGTCTTCGCCAAATCCTCGGCGTACTTGTCTTGGTCGAATTCGCCGTTCTTCCACCAGAAGAAGCCTTCCGGCTTCGTCGAAATGGCGCCGACGATCGTCGACGCGGCGAGCGCGCGGTTCCCGCGGATCTCGACTCCCGAGATCGCGAGGCGCCGACCTTCCTCTACATGAAACACCAAGGTGGTCGTTTCGCCTGCCGCGATCGTGTCGACGGTTACCTTCGCGAGGTAGTAGCCTTCGCTTTGATAGAGCGAGTCGATCCGTGTGACGTCTTTGACTACCTGCGCGGGGTCGATCGGTTTGTTGATCAGGAGGTCCACCCGGTCCTTCACGGCACTCGGCGAAACCTTGTCGGCGCCCGTCACCTTGATGTCGGTCAGGATGCGGCGGTCCTTCACGCGGAACACGAGCACGGACTTGCCGTTGACGATCTCGCAGCTTTGCGCAACGTCGTCGAACTGGTTGGTGGCGTAGAGATCCTTGATCGCCTTGGTCAGCGTTCGGCCGCTGATCGTCGTCTTGGGGGTGATGCTGATATAGGATCGCAACTCCGCGTCGGGAATGCGGCTCTGGCCACGGAAGGCGATGCTGTCGGGCGTGGCGCACGCGCCGGTGCCCGTATCCTGGGCGCGCACAACCGAAGTAACCGCCGAGGCCCCCACGAGGGCAAGAACGAGACGCATCAATCGCATAGTCCGCAAATATACACGAAGAGCGGCCGGTCAGGTCCAAAAGGACCAGCCCGGCCGCTCCTCTGCCCCGAATGTTACGCTTTGGTCGTGCTTGTCAGAACGCGGAAGTCGAGCTTCTCGCCGTCGGGAGACACGTCGACCTCGATCTCGTCGCCGCGCGAGAAGTCGCCCATGAGAATCTTCTCGGAGAGCGGATCCTCGATGAACTTCTGAATCGCTCGCTTGAGCGGACGCGCGCCATATTGCTCGTCGTAACCGTGCTTGACGAGGAAGTCCGTACCCGGATCCGTCAACTTGAGCGTCAGCTCTTCTTCAGCCAGACGTTTCCGCACGTCCTTGAGCAGCACGCTCACGATGCGCGTGATGTGCTCGCGGTTGAGCGGGTGGAAGACGATGGTATCGTCGAGCCGGTTGAGGAACTCCGGGTTGAACACGTTCTTGAGCTCGTCGCGCACCTTGTCGGCGCGCCGCTCCCAGTTCTGCGCCTCGTCGCCGCTGGTGAAGCCCAGCGATTTGGTCTTGGACAGGTCGCGCGCCCCGACGTTCGACGTCATGATGACGACGGTGTTCTTGAAGTCGATCACACGGCCGTAGTTGTCCGTCAGGTGACCTTCGTCGAGCACCTGCAGCAGGATGTTGAACACATCCGGATGCGCCTTCTCGATCTCGTCGAGCAGAATGACGCTGTACGGCTTGCGGCGAACCGCCTTGGTCAGCGTGCCGGAATCTTCATAACCGACGTATCCCGGCGGGGCGCCGATGAGACGCGACACGGAGAACTTCTCCATGTACTCGCTCATGTCGACCCGGATCAGCGCCGACTCGTCGGCGAACAGGAATTTGGCGAGACTGCGCGCCAGCTCGGTCTTACCGACGCCCGTAGGCCCGGAGAACACGAACGAGCCGATTGGCCGGCGGGGATCTTTGAGCCCCGCGCGACTACGCCGAATCGCCTTTGAGATTGCCTTGATCGCTTCGTCTTGACCGATGACCGTCTCGTGCAGCTCGTCTTCCATCCGCAGAAGACGTGCAGTCTCCGCTTCCTGAAGGCGCGTCACGGGAATTCCCGTCCAACGGCTGACGATGAACGCGATCTCTTCTTCGCCGAGCGACGGACGGTGCGACTGGCGCCGCGCCTCCCACTCGGACTGTTTCTGCTTGATGTTGCCCTGGATCTCACGCTCTTTGTCACGGAGCGACGCCGCGCGCTCGAAGTTCTGATCGCGAACCGCGGCTTCCTTCTCTCCGTTCACCTTCTCGAGATCACCCTTGAGCGCGGCCACTTCCGGCGGCGGCGCCTGCGCGGCGAGCCTCGCCCGGGCACCCGCTTCGTCGATCACGTCGATCGCCTTGTCGGGTAGGAACCGGTCGGTGATGTAGCGTTCCGAGAGCTTGGCTGCGAGCACGAGCGTCGTATCGGGGATCGTCACGCGGTGATGATCCTCGTACTTCTTGCGCAGCCCCTTCAGGATCTCGACCGTTTCCTCGACCGAGGGCGGATCGACGATCACCGTCTGGAAGCGGCGCTCGAGCGCGCCATCCTTCTCGATGTACTTGCGGTACTCGTTGAGCGTGGAGGCGCCGACGCACTGCAGCTCGCCGCGCGCGAGCGCCGGCTTGAGCATGTTGGACGCGTCGATCGCGCCTTCGGCCGCACCGGCACCGACCAGCGTGTGCAGCTCGTCGATGAACAGGATGATTTGCTTGTTCTGCGCGATCTCGTTCATGACCGCCTTGAGGCGCTCCTCGAACTGACCGCGATACTTGGTACCGGCGATGACCGCGGCCATGTCGAGCGACAGGACGCGATGGTCGCGCAGCGACTCGGGGCACTCGCTGTTGGCGATGAGCTGCGCCAGTCCCTCGACGATTGCCGTCTTGCCCACGCCGGGCTCGCCGATGAGAACGGGGTTGTTCTTCTTGCGGCGCGTCAGCACTTCCATGACACGCTGGATCTCTTTGGCACGACCGATGGTCGGGTCGAGCTGACCTTCGGCGGCGAGCTGCGTAAGATCGCGGCAGAAGTGGTCGAGCGCCGGAGTCTTGGACTTTTTCTCGCCCTTGGGAACGTTCTGCACCGGAGCGCTGCCGGCCTGCGCCTGCGCGCCACCCTGCGGCGGGTCGGTCCCCAGAATGCGGAGCGTCTCGGCGCGAGCCGCGTCGAGGTTCACGCCCGCGTCGGTGAGCACTTGTGCCGCGATTCCTTTCTCTTCGCGCAGGAGTCCGAGCAGGAGGTGCTCAGTCCCGACATAACTATGGTTGAGCTCGCGCGCCTCGCTCATGGCAAGCTCGAGCACTTTCTTGGCGCGCGAAGTATAGGGAAGATCGGGTCCGGTCGTTTGACCGGCTTTACCCTTCTTCACCGTCTCTTCGATTTTTTGCTGGATGTCATCCAGCTCGACGCTGAGGTTCTGGAGCACCGTCGCCGCGACGCCCTCACCCTCACGGATCAAGCCGAGCAGGATATGCTCGGTCCCGACGTACTCGTGATGGAGGCGTGCCGCCTCCTCACGAGCCATCGCAAGCACTTTCCTCACCCGCTCGGTGAAGTTATAGCCGTTCATAGTTCCCTCACATCCGGGTGATCCGTGCGATCAACCGACCGAGCCCGCTTCCTCTTCCAGCGCCTTACGCACATACCGTGCGCGCGCCAGGTTGGTTTCGCCTTCCGTGAGTGCCCGGCCTTCTGAGAACGCCAGGTGAGCGGCCTGCGAAAAAATCAGGAGCTTGTTGAGGGTATATACACTGAGGCTGGAGATCAGTTTCAGCCCGACGGCGAGCCGTACCCCGCTGAGGTAATTCATCGCCTCGTCGAACGTGAGGCTGCGAGCGTAACGAAGCGTACCGTAAGCGCGCCAAAGCTTGTCCTCTATAATATAACCCGCATCACGCAGCAATACACGACGTGCCTCTGCTTCTCGTTCGACGACGTGGCCGACAACACGCAACAGTTGATCGAGGAGCTCCTCCTCCGATCGGCCCAACGTGGTTTGGTTCGAGATCTGGAAGAAATTCCCAACGACCTCGCTCCCCTCTCCATACAAACCGCGATACGTGAGGCCCATCTGCTGAAGGCTCGTGAGCACCTTCCCGATCTCTTTTGTAAGGACGAGTCCCGGAAGGTGGATCAACACGGAGCCGCGCATTCCCGTCCCGACGTTCGTCGGACACGCCGTCAGGAATCCAAACTCGGTGTGGTACGAATAGGGAATGCGCGTCCCTAAGTCCCGATCCAGCTTGTCGATGGACGCGTAGGCCTCCTGTAGCGCGAAGCCAGACCGCAACGACTGGAGCCTGAGATGGTCCTCCTCGTTGACCATGAGCCCCAGCCCATCGGCCAGGAACACCGCCGCGCCGCTCCGCAGAGGATGCTGGACGTCCAACCCCGCCAGCTCCTTGCTCACCAGATGTCGCTCGTGCAGCAGCGCGCGCGACGTAGGAGGCAGCTCGTCGAGCCGGTACATCACCGCCTCGCGCAGCATCGGCACGGACGACACGGCCTCGCGCACCTGGGCCAAGACGCGTAGGCGCTCGCCGTCGCGCGCCCGCGCCGCGAAGGCGTAGCCGTCGAGATTTCGCGCCAGGCGAATCCGCGTCGACAACACAATGTCCGAATGCGTGCCCGACGCGTCGAGCCAACCGACGCCTCCATCCGGCAGCAGCGAAAGATCGACCGTCATTCCATCACCCTGATTCTGTCGCGCAAATCCGCCGCGAGCTCGAATTGTTCGCTCTCGATCGCGCGGCGCAACCGATCCTTCAACTCGCCAAGCACCGCGGAGCGCTCGAGACTCTCCGACATCGGCGGATGATACGTCCGCCCCACATGCCGATGATTGCCATGCACGCGGCGCAGCAGCTCTCGGATGCCCGCCTCGAAGTTCGTATAGCAGCGCGCGCAGCCCCAGCGGCCCGTCGCGCGAAAATCCGCCATGGACGTTTGGCAGAAGCTGCACCGCAACCCCTCGCCGTTCGGCATGGCGAGCTGCTGGTGCGCGTCATGGAGAAACTCGCCGAGCGGATGCTTGGGCGTCGCGACGGTCGTTTCGACCCCCCGCTCGGCCGCGCATCGCTCGCAGAGGTGCAGTTGATGGACGGCGTTGTCCTGAATCGTCGTGAGGTGGACGACGGCGTCCCGCTCGTGACAGCTATCGCACAACATTAGGGTACGACCTCGCGGACGTCTGTGTCGGTGAGACGCCCATCTTCCAACAGCAAGGTACGATCGGCGCGCGACGCCAACGATCGGTTGTGCGTCGCGATCACCATCGCAATCTCGAGGTCGCGCGCCAAGCCGACAAGCAGATCATGCAGCCGTTCGCTGTTCGCGTGATCCAGATTCCCCGACGGCTCATCGGCCAACAGGACCACTGGATCGATGGCCAGCGCCCGCGCGACCGCGGTTCGTTGCTGCTCGCCGCCCGAAAGCTCCGCTGGCTTGTGCTGCGTCCGGCCGCCGAGCCCGACTCGGTCGAGCAATTCCGCGGCGCGCGGCCGAGCGCGGTCTTCGTCCCATCCGGCGATTCGCAGCGGCATCATCACGTTCTCGAGCGCCGTGAACTCGCGCAGTAGGTGATGGAACTGGAAGACGAAGCCGACCGATGCGTTCCGCAGCTTCGACAGCTCGTCGTCGCTTCGCCCGGTCAGGGACTCCCCGGCGATTCGAACCGCGCCCTGGGTCGGCTTGTCGAGCGCGCCCAAGAGGTGAAGCAGCGTGCTCTTTCCGGCACCGCTCGCCCCGACCACGGCGACCATGTCGCCCCGAGACACCTGCAAGTTGACCCCGTTGAGCACAGTGATCGTTCCACCGTCCCCACCGTGATACACCTTCGACAGGTCAACCGCCTCCAGCACAATCATTCGTGACGAATCGCCTCGACCGGATATAACCGCGCCGCTTGCCGCGCCGGATAGATCGTGGCAAGCGCCGCCACCGCCAGACTCGCCAGCACGATCCACGTGATGTCGAGCGGCTGCATCGAGACTGGCAGGTGGTCAATGAAATATATGGATGGGTCCAGCGGGATGAGCTTCTTCTCACCGATCAGGACCGACGCGATGAGTCCGATGACCAATCCCGTCCCGGTCCCCACGATGCCGATCACGAGACCCTGGGCGAAGAACACGCGACGAATGGACTTCGCCGGCATTCCCATCGCACGTAGAATTCCGATCTCCTTGGTCTTGTCCGTCACCACCATGATCAGCGTGCTGATGATGTTGAACGCGGCGACGAGAACGATCAGCAGCAAGATCACCGACATACCCAGCTTCTCGAGTTGCAGCGCGTTGAACAGCGAGCTGTTTTGCTGGTGCCAGTCTTGAATGCGATACGGCATTCCCAACGTATCCTGCAATCGCTGGCCGATGTCCGGCGCGGACCAGCGATCGGGCGTCTTCACCTCGAGCCCCGTGACCGCCTGACCGAGCTGCGCCAGCCGCTGCGCCGACTCGAGCGAGACGAACACGTAGCTGTTGTCGTACTCGTACATCCCGGTATCGAAAATGCCCGTCACCTCGAACGATTGCTGATTGGGCTTCGGATATCCCGTAACCGGATCGATTTCGTTCGACATCGTCACGAGCTGAATCGTGTCGACGCCCGGCGTCACGTTCAGCCGCTCGGCCAGCTTCGTTCCGAGGACGGCCCCGCGATGCTTGCCATCGAGCGTCGCGAACGAGAAGTCGCCGGCCTTGGCCCGCTTTCGAATGCTCGTGACCTGCGGCACGCCGGGTCCATCGGGCGGAATTCCCTCGACGAACCCGGCCTCGAAGTACTTGTGGCGCGCGGCGCGAATCACCGCTTGGGTGTGCACGAACGGACCGGCGGCAACCACGCCCGGTTGTCGCAACACCTGATTCAGTACTTTCTGCCAGTCCGTCATCACCATGTCCTCGCCGTACGTGAGAACACGAATGTCGGGGCTGCCGATCAGAATCTTTTCGCGAAGGTCGTTCTGCAGCCCGTTCATCACACCGATGATGACGATGAGGGCGCTCACTGCGACGGTGACGCCGAGGATCGCGATGACGCTGATCAGCGAGAGCAGCTTGGATCCGCGTCGGCTGCGCAGGTAGCGCCACGCGATGGACAGCTCGAGGCGGCTCATTCTGGTCGAAGCGTGGGAAAGAGAATCACGTCGCGGATGTTCGGCGTGTTTGTCAGATACATGAACAGGCGATCGATGCCGATGCCGACGCCGCCCATGGGCGGCATGCCGTACTCCATCGCCCGCAAGTAATCCTCGTCGACGCCCGACGCCTCTTCGTCGCCGGCGGCGCGGAGGCGCGCCTGCGCTTCGAACCGGCGCCGTTGGTCGAGCGGATCGTTCAGTTCACTGAACGCATTGGCGAGCTCGCGACCGCGCGCGAACAGCTCGAAGCGCTCGGTGAGCGCCGGGTTGCCACGCTTGGGCTTGGCCAGGGGCGACAGCTCCACGGGATAATCCACGACGAACGTTGGGTCGCGCAGCGTCGACTCCACGAGCGCTTGAAACAGTTCGTCCAGCACCTTGGGCCGACTCAACGACTCCACCTTCTGTACGCCGACTCGGCGCGCGGCGTTTCGCAGCGACTCCTCGTCGAGCGACATCGCGTCGGCGCCGAGCGCGCGATTGAGCGCCGGAGCCCACTCGATGCGCGGAAACGGCGGTGTGATCTGCGGCACGCCGTCGCTGCCATGCTCGACCGCGCCCTTGACCTCCGGCGGCGACCACGACGAGCGAACCGCAGCAGCCGCGCAGACGACGAGCGACTCGACACGCGACATCATCCCGGTGTAGTCGGCGTATGCTTCGTAAAACTCCAGCATCGTGAATTCCGGATTGTGCGTCCGATCGATGCCTTCATTCCGGAAGTCGTGCCCGATTTCGTAGACGCGATCGAACCCGCCGACGATCAGCCGCTTGAGGTACAGCTCGTCGGCGATGCGCAGGTAAAGCGGCATGTCGAGCGCGTTATGATGCGTCGTGAAAGGACGCGCCGTCGCGCCGCCGTAGAGCGGTTGTAGCACCGGCGTCTCGACTTCGATGTAGTCCAGCTCGTCGAGCGCGCGCCGCATCTGTCCGATCATCTTCGTTCGTGCGCGGAAAAGCGCGCGCACTTCCGGATGAACCGCAAGGTCGGCGTATCGCTGGCGATATCGCTGCTCCGGATCGGCGAACCCCGAGTGGCGAACCGTGACACCGTCGACGACTTCTTCCTTTCCGAACGGCAGCGGCCGGAGCGACTTGGCGAGCAATTCGACATCGACGACTCGCACCGTCACTTCGCCGGTTCGCGTGCGGAAGAGCGGGCCCGCGACGCCGATCACGTCGCCGATGTCGAACAGATCGAGCATCGCATAGCGATCGTCGCCCAGCTGATCCTTCTTGAAGTAGACCTGAATGCGTCCGCTGTCGTCGGCGATGTGCGCAAACGTCGTCTTGCCGTGGGCGCGCCACGCGACGATACGCCCGGCGACGCGCACCGCCTCACCCTCTTCGTGCGCCCCGTCCGGATGCAGCGCGACGGCCTCGCTGGCGGCATGCGTCCGGTGAAACGCGTACGCGAACGGCGGAACGCCTCGCTCGACGAGCGCGTCGAGCTTCTCGCGCCGCGCACGCTGTACGAAGTTCAGATCATCGGTCACGCGGCGGCGCTCCCCGGCGGCGTCCCGAGTTGCCTCAGATACGCCTCGATGAACGGATCGATGCCGCCATCCATCACACGCTGGACGTCGGGGATCTTGAGCTCCGTGCGGTGGTCGTTGACCATCGTGTAGGGTTGAAAGACGTAGCTGCGGATCTGACTGCCGAAGCTCACGTCCGCCTTGGTCGCGTCGAGCTCCGCCTTTTTCTTTGCCTGCTTTTCCGCCTCGAGCTGGTAGAGCCGGTTCTTCAACATCTTCATGGCCGTCGCTTTGTTCTTGTGCTGCGAACGCTCGGCCTGCGACGATGTGACGATCCCCGTGGGGATATGCGTCAGACGCACCGCGGAACTCGTCTTGTTGACGTGCTGCCCGCCGGCGCCCGACGCGCGAAAGACATCCATTCTGATGTCCTCGTCGCGGACTTCGATGTTGATCTCGTTGTCCACGACGGGATAGACGAAGGCCGACGCGAAGCTCGTGTGACGGCGCGCCTGCGCGTCGAACGGCGAGATGCGGACGAGACGATGCACGCCCGCTTCCGCCTTGAGAAAGCCATACGCATACATGCCTTTGATCTCGAGCACCGCGCCCTTGATGCCGGCTTCTTCACCTTCGCTCAAGTCGAGGATGTCGACCGTGTAGCCCTTTCGCTCGGCCCAGCGCGTGTACATGCGCATGAGCATCGCCGCCCAGTCCTGCGCCTCTGTGCCACCGGCACCAGCGCTGATCTCCAACTGTGCGTCGCGAAAATCGTCGGGACCCGACAAGAGCGAACGAAGACGAAAGGCCTCGAGCTCCTCGCCAAGCGCCGATGTTTCGCGATCGACCTCGGCCGACAACTCGTCGTCCGGCTCGACGGCGAGCATTTCTTCCAACTCGCGCGCGCTCTGCACGCGACCGCTGATCGCGTCGAATGGGTCGAGCCAGACTTTGAGCGTCTTGACCTGCTGCACGACGCCTTGGGCGTTCTGTTGATCGTTCCAGAACCCGGGAGCTGACATGCGCTCCTCGAGCTGCCTCAGCGTATCGCGCTTGGCATCCAGGTCAAAGATACCTCCGCAGCTCGGCGAGTCGCTCGGCATATTGCCTGAGCTGTCGCGCGCGCTCGCTCTCTGCCATGTGTCGCTCCGGTATGACACGAGCCGTCCCGCGTTCGCGGCAGACGGCTCGAATGTGAACCACTGTGCACTGTGCTGTCGCTGAAAGATAGTCCGCTCATGCGACAGCGTGTAGGCCACGAGACGGCGACGGATCAGAACAATCGCTGGCCGCCGGCGAGAATCTCGTTCAACGCGTCCTGAAAGTGTGTCGTCGAGTCGGCGAATTCCTTTCCAACCTGATCGACGTATTCCTCATAGCTCTTCTTGATCTCGTCGCGGAACAGGTCCTTGAGCGTTCCCTCGCGCAGACCTTCGTCGCGCCGCTGTGGGAAGTATGTCACGAGGTCGGAGACGAGCGCGCGCGACAGGCGGCGCGCCTTGGCATTGGGATCGTTCGCCAAGAACGGATTGATCGGCGTTCGCGTGGGCGTCGCGGACGGCGCGCGAGACGCCGGGGGCGTTGCGACGGGTGCCGCCGTCGGCCCAGCGAATGGACGCGACGGACCGCTCGGACGCGCCGGCGCGCTGGGCATGGCCGGAGTGGGGCGCGCCGGAGGGACTCCGGGCATCATCGGTCGCGGCCCGAAACCCGGCGGTCGCACACCGCCCACAGCGGATGGCGGCAGCGAGCTCGCCGCCGGAGTCCCACTCGGCGGACGAGGCGGAAAGATGGCCGGCCGTCCGGGCGGCGTCGCCGTGGGCGAGACCGGCCGTGCCGGCGCCGCGGGGGCGCTCGACGAACGCGGCGGCGGGGCCGAGGTCGCCATCGCCGGCGCTCGTGCCGGCTCAGTTGGAGCGGCGGCTGAAACCGGAACGGCCGCCGGTTGCGATGCCGGCGCGAACTCTTCGTCGATCGAGCTGCCGGCGCCGATCGTAATCACTCCGCCGCACACCGAGCATCGCGCGCGAAGGCCCAACTCAGGAATCTTCGTTGGGTCGACTCGAAAAACCGACCGACACTCCGGACAGGAAACGTTCACTTCCCCTCCATCGCTCTGGCCGAACCCCGCGGAGCCGCTCCCTGTTTGGACTCGTCAACCGGCGACGCATCGGTGCGCCGATCGATCGAGAAGACGGAACCGGGCAGCGTCTTCGCGTAGCTCTTCATTTCAGTCGCGAGCGCGCTCACCTGCGCCGCGTGCGTAAAGTGCCGACGCTCGTTCGTCACGACGCCGATCGACACCGTCATCAATGGTACACGGTGCAGCTGCCCGCGGCGATCCTTGCCGAAAAAATATCCGGCCCGTCGATCTTGGTCGGAGTACTGATACGGAATCAGCGTGTCGAACACCGACACGATCTCGCCGCAGCTCTCGTTCACGGCCGGCGTCGGAATGATGAAGATGAAGTCATCCCCGCCAATGTGCCCGACGAATCCCTCCTCGCGACAGAACCCTTTCACCACATCGTGGAGAATCTTCGCGAGAATGCGAATGACGCGATCGCCCTGGTAGTACGAGTACCGATCGTTGAACTCTTTGAAGTGATCGAGATCGGCATAGCACGCGGCGAAACGCAGACCGAGCTCCAGCCGCCGCGTCATCTCCGCTTCGATCTCCACGGCACCCGGTAAGCGCGTGGACGGATGCACGAAGAGATCGCGGTCGGATCTGCGGAGCATGGCGTCGAGACGAATGATCGTCTCGACGCCATCGCGATCGCCGCGAATGACCTCGTCGCCGCCGGAGTAAAACCCCGATTCGAATGACTGATGGTCGTCGGTGGCGACGACCACCGACGGAACAACGCCGGTGTAGGAGTCGCTCTTGAGCCGCCGCAACGCTTCGCGGACTTCGTCGCTGCGCGACCGACTGTCGAACACCACGACGCGAGGCCGGCTGCGGAGTGCAACCGCCATCAGCATCTCGGGATCCTGAATTCGCATGACCGGCGCGCCGAGGGACCTCAACCACCGATCCACGACGTCCGGCGGTGCGAGATCATCCGGGGAATACAGAATCGCGCGTTGTATGGGCCGTCCTCGGCGAAGGTCTGCGGTAAGGCGGCAAGATACCGGCGGTCGGAATCGAAGTCAAATCACGACAGCGAATACACTTGCGTTGTTTCGGCGTTCGTGACCTGGCTCACCACCGAAGTCTCGCGCCCAGACCCGTGCGACCGTTCGGCATGGGCTGGACCTCTAAACGAAACGCGACGAACGCGTCGACCATGCTCAGCACGTGGTTGGCCGCGACAATGGCCAAATCGGTCACGCCGGCGTGGTATGCGTCGTTTCGGTTCTCAGTCGTGCGCTTGAAGATGTCCCATTGCAGCCCCGCGTTGCGCCACGACCACCGAAAATCGGGCTTGACCGCCAGTTGCTCGTACTCTGCGAGCGCGCCGGCCGGGTCGTTGATGTGCGTGGCCTGCGCGAGTTGCCAACGCGATCCATTGTAAGTGGAGTCATCCGTCTCGGGCACCACTGGGCCGTTGTCCGTCTGGCTGTACCTGCCGCTCTCTTTCCAGTCGCGCATCTGCTCGTAGTACGTCCAACCGCCATCGGGCAGGGTGGTCGAGAAGTGAGACCGCGCCGCACTACGGGCCAGCTCTTTGAACAGCGCCTCCTGCCTATTTTGCTCGCGCGAATCTTTGAAATACTTCCACCACATGAGCACCTCGACGGCCGCGTAGGCGACGAAGCGGTCATGTCCAAGCATGAACTGACCACTCCCCGGCACGACCGCCGATGCGATCGGCGCGTACACGAGCGTTCGCTCGGAGACGCGCGGCCCGGGCGTCGGCGTGACATTGGACAAGTGGGCCAGTGAGTCAGAAGCTGTCAGGGCATGCGGCGCAGTGACACCGGCCGGCTCTACGCGCTGTGCCCCCGCAACAGCCGCAATCGCCGGCAACATGGCCCCGAGCAGACAGCGCGCGCGCATCAGAACAAATATCGCAACGAGAGGTAGGTCGGGGCATCGGACGCAGACACGCTGTTCAGCAGCACTCTCGCCAGGTCGATCTGCAATTTCCCCGTGGAGAACCCCAATCCGAATGTCGGTCCGGATGACGCCATGGCGCCGTTGACCACGTAGCCACCTCGCGCCTGATACCGTTCCATCCAGGAGAGCTCGACACCGAACCGGTATCCCGCCGAATAGCCACCCGACACCCGAGTGACGATATCGGCAGCGGCACGCACGCGCGCCTCTTTAGGAAGTTGATCGAGGCGGGGAGCGGCGGAAATGCCGAACGTCGCGCGCACTGGCAAGTCATCGGCCTGGGACGCGTCATGAACCTGCAGTTTGGGGCCTGCATTGGAGAACGCAAACCCGAGCGCGATGGACGAGTCTTTGGCCAACAGATACTCCGCCCCCAGATCGAGTGCGATCGTCTGAGGAGTAATGGCGACCTCGTTGCACGAGCCCGTGCAGTTGAAGCCGACGCGTAACAGCTTATAAGTGAGGCCGAGTGCCAGTCGATTGGTGATCGGAGACGCGAACGTGCCGCCAATGATCATGACGGTCGTCGTGAACGTTCCCGTCTGTTGGCCAGTCGAGTCCGATGCCGGCTGCGTCGCCTCGTTGAGGTATCGGATTCCCAACGCGAAGGTGCCGACACGCTGAACGGGGATCAGTACCGCACCGCTCGCGTCAGTGTCGAGTGTGAAGAATTTCACCGCGTGAAGCCCAAACTCTCGGGGCGAGCGCGCGACGAGCGCTGGGTTCCACCAGAGTGCCTCGGAGCCGATCGCGGACGCGACGGCGGTCTGTCCCATACCCGACGAGCGCGCGCCGGTCGGGAACAGGAATTCGGGTGCGCCCTCGCCGGTATTCGATTGCGCGATCGCGGCACGCGTGACGCCGAGTGCGATCAGGCACGCGGCGGTCAGCGCCCGCGCGCTAAAGTGGCGTCGCCTCATCAATGAGCATGATGGGGATGCCATCTCGAATGGCGTACCGCAGGCGGCAGGCATGACAGACGAGCGACGATTCGGCCTCGCGATACTCGAGCTCGCCTTTGCATTTCGGGCAAACGAGGATGGCCAAGAGCTGGGGCGGCACGGTCATGACGAACGATCCTGGAGGTGTGTGTAGCCGAAGCGACGCAACGCGTTGGTGTTCTTTCGCCAGTTGGGCAGCACCTTTACCCAGAGATCGAGGTACACCGGTGACCCGATGAGTGCTTCCACCTTTTGACGCGCCACGCGGCCGATTCCGCGAATGCGTCCTCCACCGGCGCCGATGAGGATTCGCTTTTGACTGTCGCGCTCGACATGAAGGACTGCACGAATGTAGACAGGTAACTGGGACTCGCGAAACTCCTCGATCTCGCACGCGACGCTGTATGGAATCTCGTCCTCGAGTTGCTCGAGCGCGGTTTCTCGAATGAGCTCGCTTGCAAAGAAGCGAACCGTCTGAGCGCTGATTTCGTCATCGGGATACAGAAACGGGGCTTCGGGCAGCATGGTTCCAACCCGATCGAGCAGCGTGTCGATCCCTTCTCCGGTCGCCGCCGAAATGAAGAGCGCGTCGGGAAATTGCTCGCGCAGTCCGAGTCGCTGTCCTTCCGCGAGCAAATCGATCTTGTTGATCGCGACGACGATCGGGGCGCGAATGGTGCCATCGACGTGAGCGACTTCGGCGAGCGGTCGTGGCGGCCCTTCGGTTCCGTCGACCAAATGCAGCACGACGTCGGCTTCGGCGAGCGCTGCCAGCGCGGTCGCGCGCATGGCTTCCTGGAGGGCGTAGCGCGGGTTGAGGAGGCCCGGCGTGTCGAGCACGATGAGCTGGGTGTCGCCCGCGGTGTGGATGCCGACAATGCGGTTGCGGGTGGACTGGGGCTTGGGGCTGACGATGCTCAGCTTCTCGCCGATGATGCGGTTGAGGAGGGTGGATTTTCCGGCGTTCGGTTTTCCAACGACGGTGAGGATTCCGGCATGGGGCATCGGGGAAAGCTATTTGGAGATGGTGGTGACGGGGATGGTGCATAGCACGAAGCCCCCAGCCATTCGACTGGGGGCTTCGCAAAGAGGTGCCGGCGACGGCCTACTCTCCCGCGCTCTCTCGAGCGGAGTACCATCGGCGCTGTAGGGCTTAACGATCGTGTTCGGAATGGGAACGAGTGTGGCCCCTACGCTCTGGTCGCCAGCGAAAGCTCAAAAAGCCAGTTGTCTGACAGCGGACGTATGGTAGATCGCGATTTAGGAATCCCGTATAAAGATCGTGTTGCTCTGCTTGCAGTGTTGCTTGGTATGCCCATTTGGAAAACCAATTGGGAGTAGTCAAGCCTCACGGGCGATTAGGACCGCTGCGCTTGGAATGGGTTGCCCCAAGTCCACGGGCGGCCTATCGACGGGGTGGTCTCCCCCGGCCCTTCAGGAGGCTCAAGGCCTCGGGATGGTTCATCTTGGGGCGTGCTTCCCACTTAGATGCTTTCAGCGGTTATCACAGCCGACCATCGCTACCCGGCGGTGCCCTTGGCAGGACAACCGGGACACGAGCGGGTCGTCCGACTCGGTCCTCTCGTACTAGAGTCCGCTCCCCTCAACCATCCAACGCCCACGACGGATACAGACCGAACTGTCTCACGACGTTCTGAACCCAGCTCATGTACCACTTTAACCGGCGAACAGCCGGACCCTTGGGACCTTCTCCAGCCCCAGGATGTGATAAGCCGACATCGAGGTGCCAAACCGCGCCGTCGATGTGAACTCTCGGGCGCGATAAGCCTGTTATCCCCAGCGTACCTTTTATCCGTTGCGCGATAGCCGCTCCAC
>DASVYG010000216.1:0-9770 GCA_036392315.1 Gemmatimonadaceae bacterium | reverse complement strand
CAATGGCCAAAGTTGGTCAGGCCCGGTGGGTTCATCATCATCGAAGCACCGAACATTCGCTCCATTGGAGCTCGCCTGTGCTACAGATCGTGGCTTGGGAGCGACGAGAAGCACCACGTCAATCACCAACCACCGGCAACCATCGTCGCGACGCTTCGGGAACTGGGATTCGATCCGGTACGAACGGAATACTTCTCCGCCAAGTTCTCCTACGTATACCTCTGGAGTGCGCTCTTGGGGCGTCTGTTCGGGCGACGATATGATTTTGACGGCATCATGAGCATCCTGAAGTCGCCGTCCCGCATGTTACTTAAGCGGCCGCTGTGGACCATCAACGCCATGGCGGCGGTGCTGTATCTTGCGCCGGCGATTCTCGGACTCATGTTGTATGGTCTGACCACTGGGCAAGGGGAAGTGCTCCGCGTGTACGCGAAGAGGCAACCCACGTAGATAGAGCCAAGGCCGAAACCCATGATTGCCGGAAAGACCGTTGTGGTGGTGATGCCCGCGTACAATGCGGAAACCACCATTGAGAAGACTTGGCAGGAAGTGATGGCGCAGGAGATCGTCGATCTCGTCATCGTCGTGGACGACCGCAGCCACGACGCGACCGTCGAGCGAGCGCGCAAGCTGCCCAAGGTGATCGTCCACGAGCACCCGAAAAACGTCGGATACGGCGGCAACCAGAAGACCTGCTATCGTCTCGCGGTCGAACATGGCGCCGATATCGTCATCATGGTGCATCCCGATTACCAGTACACGCCGAAGCTGATTCCGGCCATGGCCGGCCTCGTAGCGAGCGGGCTTTATCAGTGTGTGCTGGGATCACGCATTCTCGGTGGCGGTGCGATCAAGGGCCGGATGCCGAGGTGGCGCTATGTCGCGAACCGGGCGCTCACGGCGGCTGACAACATCCTGATGGGTAGCAAGCTGTCGGAGTTTCACACCGGATACCGTGCGTTCTCGCGGGAGCTGCTGCTTCGATTGCCGCTCGACGCGAACTCCGATGATTTTGTGTTCGATAACCAGATGCTCGCTCAAACGATCTGGATGGGATTCGAGATCGGTGAAGTCTCGTGTCCGACCAGATACGCAACGGATGCTTCCTCCATCAATTTTCGCCGAAGCGTGAAGTACGGGTTCGGATGCCTCGGGACCGCCATCCTTTTCCGTCTCTGCAAGTGGAAGGCGGCGCGATCACCACTCTTCCCGGTCGTGGCAACGAGAGCCGAACGGGTGCCGACGTTCTGATCACGTCCCCGCGCCAGTCCAACTCGGCGCCGTCACGGGCGCTTTATCGACATAGACGATGGCGCACGGAGCCGGCTTGGGGAGAGTGACGTGGCCAAACAAACACCTACTCGCGGAAGTCGAGCAGCGCGAAGAACCGCTTCACGAGACGTCGCGAAGAGCCGGCGCCGCGAACGCGCGCATCTTTTAGGTACGCCGGGCGACAACAGACCGGCAGCCTGGATCGTGCGGCATGGACCGCTCCTCTTGGTGTTCGCTGCGATGCTGTTTGCAGCGCTCGTCCGGCTGCGTCTCGCCGACGTGCCGCTCGAGCGAGACGAAGGTGAGTACGCATACGCTGGGCAGCTCATCCTCCGAGGAATAGCGCCGTACCAGCTGGCGTACAACATGAAATTTCCGGGGACCTACTACGCCTACAGCCTGATTCTCGCGTTGTTCGGTGAGACGGCGCGCGGAATCCATATCGGCCTGCTCGTCGTCGACGCCGCAACGACCTTCGTCATCTTCTTGCTCGGCCGCAGACTGCTCGGCGCGTTCGGCGGGGCGATCGCCGCGGCGGCGTTCGCCATACTGTCCCTGGATCGTGGAACTCTGGGCGCGTTTGCCCATGCGACGCACTTCGTGCTCTTGCCGGCGCTCGCCGGACTTCTGTTGCTGCTGCGCAGCGCCGAATCAAGAAGCACGGTGCAGTTGGTCGGCGCTGGAGCGCTGCTCGGCACCGCCGTGCTCATGAAGCAACAGGCGATCTTTTTTCTGCCGTTGGCGCTCGGTCTCGTCTGGTGGATCGAGTCGCGATCCGACGCGCGTCGACTGTCGGTTATGGCGGTGCGGGGAATGCTGGTGGCGCTGGGAAGCGCCATTCCCTTCGGTGTGCTGTGCGCAGTGTTGGCTGCTCAGGGAGTACTCGGAAGATTCTGGTTCTGGACGTTTCAGTATGCCAGGCAGTACGTATCCGAGACTCCGCTTTCCGCGGCGTGGTCCATGTTCGTCCTCGGGCTCGGCAATGTGACGCGTCCCGACCTGCCGCTGTGGGTCCTCGGCGCGTGCGGCCTCGTGCTTCTGTGGTTGGTACGCTGGACCATCGAGGCGCGCGTGTTCTTGAGCGGGCTAGTCATCGCTTCGCTTCTCGCCATTAGCCCCGGCTTCTACTTCCGCAATCATTATTTCGTCCTTCTCCTTCCCGCCGTTGCTCTCCTCGTGGGAGTCGCGGTCGCATCGATCGCGCGTCTATTGGAGTGCGTGATGCCAGCGGCCGGAGCTCATGTGACCGGTGCGATGCTGTTCGGGATAATCGTGGCGGCGTATGCGGTCAGGGAGCAGGACTATCTCTTCTTCGTGCCCGCGCGTGATGTGAGCAAACTGATCTACGGCGCGAATCCATTCGCCGATGCGCCGGAGATCGCGCGGTACATTCGAGAGAGGACGACCGCCGCCGATCAGATCGCGGTTCTCGGGTCGGAACCGGAGATCTACTTCTATGCAAACCGAAAGTCGGCTACCGGATACATCTATACATACTCGGTCGTCGAGCAGCAGCCACTCGCGCCGCGCATGCAAGCTGAAATGATCCATGAGGTCGAATCGGCGCACCCAGCGTACCTTGTCTACATCGGGATTCCGACGTCCTGGCTCGCGCGCAATCCTGGGGAATACATCTTCACGTGGGCGGATCGATACGCACACAAATGCTACGATCTAGCCGGCGTCGCGGAAATCTTTTCCTCCAGCGAGAGCGTATTTCGGTGGGACGCAGACGCGGCCGGATACGTGCCGCGCTCGAAATTCTTGGTCTACACTTTTCGACGCAAGAGCGCAGTTCCATGCGCGGTGGGATCACCGTCATGACGGTTTGCGCCCGGTGATCATCTGCAGCGCCTGGCGTGCGCCCTGGTGGTTTGGCTTCAACCTCAACGCTTCCTGCAGATGCTGGATGGCCTCGGCCGTCCGCCCCTTTGCGTTCAGCATCACCGCGACGTTGTAGTGCGCGTCGGCTTGCTTGGGATTGAACTTCAGCGCCTCGAGAAACTCGAGAATCGCGTCGTCGGTTCTTCCTTGTTTCGCTCGAGCAGCGCCGAGGTTGTTGTGGGCGTCAGCGAACTTTGGGTTCAGGCGAATCGCCTGCTGGTATTCAGCGATCGCATCGTCGAGTCGGCCGGCGTCGTCGAGAGCTGATCCCAGCCCGTTGTGCGTCGCGGCGTCGTCCGGGCGGAGGCGCAACGCCTCGTGATACTGCGCGATCGCAGCGTCCAATTTTCTCTGCGCGGCCAGTGCGTTACCGAGGTTATAGTGCGCCTCGGCCAGCGATGGCTTTGACTGCAACGCTGCCTCATAATGAGGAATAGCGTCGGCGAGCCGTCCTTGATCCGCGAGCGCGACACCCAGCTTGTTGTGCGCCTCGGCGAACTGTGGCTCCCGCTGCAACGCGTCGGCGAAGAGCGCCACGGCCTCCGCCACTTTGCCTTTCTCCGAGAGCACGCTTCCGAGCGCGGTTTCGACGTGCGCGTCGCCGGGCGAAACGCTCGCGGCGTGCTCCCACAGAGTGAGACTGTCTCGCCAATACTGTACCTGGGTGAGTGCAGTGATCGTGCACGCGACGATCACGGCTGTTGCCGCGGCGAGAATTGCGACGCGCTTATGCGGAAGCGCACGGAGAAGGTCCGGCACACCCCACGCGACGATGACGAACAGTCCGACAGATGGCACGTACGTGTAGCGGTCGGCCATCGATTGGATGCCGACCTGCACCAGGCCAATCACCGGGACCAGCGTGCCGAGGTACCAGAGCCAGCCCACCAACACGTATCGGTACCGTCGTGACGCGATGGCGGCGAGTGCCGTGACTGCGATCAGCACGAACGCTGCGAGCGCGAGGCGCCAGCCGAAATCTCTCGAGTACGGATATAAGACTGCTAATCGCGCCGGCCACAGCATTTTCTGGATGTAGCCGACATAGGCGACGACGGCGTTGGCAACCCGCGAAGTCAGCGGCAGCGCGGCGAGCGCGCTGACGGCTCCGCCTCGACTCTGCGCAAGGAAGGTGATGACGCTGGATGCGGCGACGAGCGCGAAGAGCGGGATCTTCTCCGCGACCAATCGCCCGGAGATGGGCCGCCGCAAAGGCCAGTAGTCGAGCAACAGGAGCGCGAACGGGAAGGTCACGAGCATCGGCTTCGCCATCAACCCCAGCGCAAGGCAAAGGAGCACGAGCACGTACCGCGTCCACTTTCCGCTGCGCACATAACCCACGTAGGCCCAGAGGCCCAGAAACCAGAAGAAGGTGCTGAGGACGTCCTTACGCTCCGAGATCCACGCCACCGATTCCACATGAATAGGATGAACGGCAAATAGCGCCCCGACGAACGCGCTTCGGCCTAACGCGCCCGTCATCCGCCACAAGACGCCAAACAGCAGCAGCGAATTGGCGATATGCAGGACCAGATTCGTCACGTGATGCGGTCCAGCCTGAACGCCGAACAGCTGCACGTCGAGCATGTGGGAGATCCACGTGAGTGGATGCCAGTTGCCGGCCTCCCCCGTAGTGAGTGCCCATCGCACGCCGGCCCACGTCAATCCCGCGGTCACGTGGACGTTCTCGGTGACGTACTGCGGATCGTCGAAGCTGACGAAGTCGTGACGCCAGACCGACGCGTACACGAGGACGTTCAAAACGATGAGCGCGATCGAGATCCAGAGTGCACGCCGCCTCTCGTCAGAATCGGTGATGGTAGGCGCGCCTTTGGACAGGTCGCGTTGAGCAGTCCGCGCCGGAGCCTCGGCGGTCCGCGCGTTTGATGAGTCGCGACGTGGCTTGCCGTGCTTCTTCTTTCCTCGGGCGCTCATCTCCGACGCTCCTCCTCCTCTGGCCGACCTACGGTTACCTTGGTTCCGCCTCGACCGTGCTGTGAGTCCCAGTCGTGCTCGTCACGCATCATTTCCGCTAGGCGATGAAGAAAGACCAACGACGTAGGAAACGGAGCAGCCAACAAGTCGGACGGGAGAGCGCCAACACAGGCTCCGCCAAGACGGTGACGGCGACGCCGGCGTCCTTTCGTCTTGGAACGCGCGGCGCGTGGATCGCCGTGGCGTTGGCCGCCCTCATTCTGCTCGTCTACGCTCCGGTACGCCACTACGGGTTCGTGGATTTGGATGACCCGCAGTATGTCAGCGAGAATCCCTTCGTCGCGAATGGGGTGACGTGGGCCACCGTGAAATGGGCTTTCACGTCGATACACGCGTCCTATTGGCTGCCCCTGATCTGGCTGTCGCATGCGTTCGACGTGCAGTTGTACGGGCTGAACGCCGGCGGACACCACGTCACCAACGTGCTGTTGCACACGGCAGACACGATTCTACTATTCGCGTTGTTGAACCGCACCACGGGCGCGATGGGGCGAAGTGCCTTCGTGGCCGCGTTGTTCGCCGTCCATCCGCTTCACGTGGAGTCGGTCGTCTGGTTGACCGAGCGGAAGGACGTCCTGAGCACGCTCTTCCTCTTGCTGACAATCTGGACATACGTCGACTACGTGCGCCAGCCGTCCCGTGGCCGATACGTGCTTTCGCTCGCGTTCTTTACACTCGGTTTGATGTCCAAGGCGATGTTGGTCACGCTGCCGTTCATGCTCCTCCTGTTGGACGTCTGGCCACTCGAGCGACTCACGATCACCGGCTGGCCGCTGGCGCCCGCGGAACGATCGACGGTGTATCGCCTCGCGCGAGAGAAGCTTCCATTCCTCGTGCTCGCCCTTCTCGCGGCGATCGCCACGTACTTGACGCAGCAACTGACCGGCGCAGTCGCCAGCACGAGTCAAATCCCCGTCGCATTCCGTCTGGAGAATGCGATGGTTTCCTACGTGATGTACATCGTCGCGATGGTCTGGCCTAGCCGGCTGGCGTTGTTCTATCCGTATCCGCTTGCGCTGTCGCCGCTGCTGGTTACCGCGAGCGTGCTCGGTTTGATTGCGGTGACGGTTCTCGTCGTTCGCAACGCGCGACAGCACCCGTATTTCGCCGTCGGTTGGCTGTGGTACTTGGGCGGCCTCGTTCCGGTGATCGGCTTCATTCAGGCGGGCGATCAAGCGCGGGCCGATCGCTTCACCTACGTCCCGCTGATCGGTCTCTTCATCATGATTGCTTGGGGAGCGCGCGCGCTCATCGCAAACTCGCGCGTCCTTCAGATCAGCGGCGTCTCAGCCGTTCTGATCTCCAGCCTGGTTGCGAGTGTGCAGGTTGGGTATTGGCGTACCAACACCGAGCTGTGGGAGCACGCACTTCGAGTAGCGGACGAGAGCTACGTTGCTCACACCAATCTCGGTCTCGCCGTATATGCGCGAGGGAAGACGGATTCCGCGATCACCGAGTTCCGTGCGGCGCTGCGTCTCCGTCCCGATTTCGCGGAGGCGTACAATGACCTGGGGGTCGCCCTGGCGAACCGAGGTGACATCGACGGCGCGATTCAGGCCTTTTTGAACGCACTGCGCGCGAAACCGTCTCAGGCTCCGTCGCACTACAACGCGGCGGTACTGCTGGCGGGGAAGGGCGATACTGCGGCGGCGATGACGCATCTCCAACTCGCATTGCAGCTAGATCCGAATTACGCGGACGCGCAGCGCGAGCTCGAGAAACTCCGAAACGGACAGGCGCGTCGCTGAGAATCGAGAACTCGGTCCGTCGCCAGCGCCACGTCGGATCAACGAGGGGCCTTGGTGTTCAGCTTTGCCAATTTCTCTCGAATATTGTCGTCCAGCGGATCGATTTCGAGCGCGCGACGATACCAGACTTCCGCCTGCCGATCCAGGTGCGCCAGCCCGAACTGATCGCCGATCGACGCGGGCGCCCGTTCGTACTTGTCGAGTAGCGAGATCTCGAATGTGTTCCGACGAACGGTCGCGGGCTCGGGCAGCCGATACGAATGCAGCAGACGCTCGTTATCCTCGGCCGCGGCATCCAGGCCGATATCTGTCGACATCGGCTCAACCTGCTCGACGATTCCTCGCCGGTACAACCAGTAGACGTTCGTGAGGCTGTTGTCCGTGGGCGCGCCGATCAGGACGAACGTTCTCGTTGGATTCGCCTCGACGAGCGCGCGCAGCGTGGCTGCCGGATTGCGCGGATCGTACCGGTCGAATGGAATCCGAAGCGCGGGGTCACGCCGGCGCAGTTGGGGAATGTACCAAGCGAAGCCCTGAAGTCCCATCGCCACGAGAGTGACGTCCGGCCGAGTCTTCTCGACGGCTTGCACGTAGCCGACCGGGAACACGACTTCGTCGCCACGAGCAAGCAGTACCGAGTTGGGCGCGACGGTGGCCAGAGCATCCTGTGCGAACGTGTGCGCCAGGTGATTCCGACTCTGATCGACTTCTCTAAAGTGCATTCCCACGCTCCCGAGGATCAGCGCTGCAGCCACTGAGGCCACCGCTGCATTTACCATTCTGCGATTCACCCGCGGGAGTTGCGACGCGATGACCTCCTGGATGCTGGCAACGCCGAAACCAGCAAACGGCGCCGCGATCACGTGCGGTAGCAGGAAGAAGCGACCGAGCGCCCACAGAATTGGCGGATTGCTGGCATCCATGTTGGCGTATGCAACGAAGGCCGGCCCGGCGACGGCGAAGCTGAGTAGAGATCCCCAGAAGTACCACCGGATGCGGGACGCCTCCATCGCTCCAAGGACGAGCAGTATCATTTCGAGAATTGTGAACGATGTGCCGAGCCCTCTGAGTCGATCGAGCGGCGAGCCGGCCGGTCCGGCCGCGACGAGCCGGCCAGTACCGTAATCGGAGCGCAGGAAGTGTCGGAGAAGATCGTGGGCCGATGACACGCTGCCCCAATTCACAAACGGATTTCGCGATGCTGCCCACGGGATGTACAAGTACGGCAGCAGCCCGATCATGATCGCGGCGAGGCACAGCAGAACTGTCCCAGCGGTGATCGATGTACGGCGCCGCCACGCCACAATGATCACGAACGGGATCAGGAAGATGATCGTGAGATGGTTCGCGGCACCCAATCCTCCGCACAGCGCGGCTGCCACCAAGAAGACGGTCCGGGTGGGCTCCGCCTCCCAACGCACGAGGCAATAGATGAGCGCTGCGACGAGCACGTTGTTCAGCGGAAACGCTTCGACGGCCAGCGACCATTCCCAGAACAACGGGTTGAAGGCGAGGGCGAGCGCGGCGATAGCCGCCGGCAACGAGCCGACGCCAAGCCTCCGCGCGATGGAGAAGATGAGGCCCACCGTCGCAGCGCCGCAGACGACCGCGAGCAAATTGATGCGGAAGGGCATTGGCCCGAACGGCAGCCAACTGAACACATGCCCGAGGAGAACGAGCAACGGGTAGCCCGGCGGATGAGCCACGCCGAGCGTCGCGGCTGCGGTCAGAAATTCCCCGCTGTCGCCGACAACGATGTCCCTGGCGGCGGTTGCCAGGTAGACGCCGGCGGCCGTCAGCCCAACTCCGACCGGCAGGAGGCGCATGAGTCGGTCGCGTTGAGTGCTCTCGTTTGACCTCTGCCGCGATCTCTCTGCCGGTGATGGCTTCACGTCTGCGGGAACCGCTTTCCGTCCCGCCCGACGAGGCTTTCGGCCTTTCATGCGTGCCGATGACAACAAAACAAGTAACGAGAAGTCGGCACCAAGGCGGGCTCCATCACGGCGAGAAACGTTGGTGCGTGGGCAGGGAATGGCGCGATGCCACAAGAATCGCGCGCAGAAAGCACGAAAGCATCTGTTGCTCGCCATCGAACGTCAAGAGCACGTGTCGGGGCGATTACGCCTCGACACCTCGAGCGAAACGACAATGGGAGTGCTGCGAACCGGCAGCACTCCCATTGTCATGCTTGGCTCGACGGCTTTGCCGCCGCGTACTCCGTTTTACCTGCCGTTCTTGATGGTCAAGGTCTTCTGGGTCGAACCCGTCAGACCACCACCGTCGGTCACCGTGAGAGTCACTGTTTCGTTGTAGGTGCCCTTCGCGGTATACGTGTGGCTGGCTTTCGGGCCTGTGCTAGTCATCGACGAGCCATCACCGAAGTTCCAGGAATAGCTGACGATGCCAACGTCGTCGGTCGACGCGGACCCGTCGAACGTGCATTTCGCCCTACTGCAGCTCGCGGTGAACTTGGCCACGGGCGCGGCATTTGACGTCGGCGGCGGCGGGGGCGGGGACGACGACGAGCTGTCGCCGGTGTACAGCAAGAGGTTCGGCGATCCCGTTCCCAAGCCGGTGAGCACACCGCTGGTAGCCGAACCAACCAGCCCGTTCGACACGTCGGCGGGTGTGGCCGTTGGATGCAGCGCCAGATAGATCGCGGCGGCGCCCGACGCATGTGCGGCGGCGGAAGATGTGCCGTCTAGCTGCCATACGATGTTGTCGCCCGTATACCAGTCCGACGTGATGCTGAAGCCGGGCGCGAACAGGTCCACGCACGGACCATAATTGGAGAAGCCCGCCATCAGATCCGTCTGTCTCATGGCGCCGACCGTGATCGCCCCAGGTGCGCTCGCCGGCGAGTACTGGCAC
>DASVYG010000215.1:0-8875 GCA_036392315.1 Gemmatimonadaceae bacterium | reverse complement strand
GACATAGAAATGAGCGGCCTCTTCGGCCTGATCGTCGAACCACAAGCACGGGCTGAGTCTCGGTGAGATGGCGACCATGATTGCCCTCCAACTGATGGGTTGGTTGCTGCACGAGGAATACTTCTTCGACGCAAAGATCCGGCCTCGCGCCATCCAGAATATCCCTCGGGATTAGCGTTCGCCTGCTCGACGAGATGCTTGCGGGACGGCCATGGCAGCGCTCGACGCCGCGCCGTATCTTCGCCCGACCGCGTCCTCTCCTTCTCCAGACCCGGACCCCGCGCTGCTACCCACCGACCTCCGCGACCAGCTCCAACGCACCCTCGGCGCCCAGGTCACCCTCGACCGCGAGCTGGGTGGCGGCGGCATGTCCCACGTCTTCCTCGCGACGGAGACCACGCTCGGCCGCCAGATCGTAGTCAAGGTCCTCCCGCCAGAAGCCGCCGCCGCCGTCTCTGCCGACCGCTTCAAGCGCGAGATCCAACTCGCCGCGCGCCTCCAACATCCGCACATCGTCCCGCTCCTCTCCGCGGGCGAGACCGACGGTCTCCCGTTCTACACCATGCCGTACGTCCGCGGCGAGTCGTTGCGCGCGCGGCTGTCGCAACGGGGCGAGCTCTCGGTCAACGAAGCCGTCCACGTCTTGCGCGACATCGCCTCGGCGCTCGCCTACGCGCACGACGAAGGTGTGGTGCACCGAGACATCAAGCCCGAGAATGTCATCCTTTCCGGCGGCGTCGCCGTCGTCACCGACTTCGGCATCGCCAAAGCGATGAACGCGGCGTCGGTCGACGGGCACGGTGACGCGATCACCACGCTTGGCGTCGCCCTCGGCACGCCCGCGTACATGGCGCCGGAACAAGCGACCGCGGATCCGCACGTCGACCAGCGCGCCGACATCTATTCGTTCGGGTGCATCGCCTACGAGCTGCTCGCGGGATCGAGCCCGTTCGCCGGCCGCCCGACGCAGCAACTGCTGGCCGCGCACGTGACGGAAATGCCGGAGCCACTGGCCAAGCGTCGCCCCACCGTGCCGCCGACGCTCACCGCGCTCGTCATGAAGTGTCTCGAGAAGCGGCCGGGCGATCGTCCGCAATCCGCGCACGAGCTCATCGCCGCCTTGGATTCCGTCGCCGCGCCGAGTGGTCCCGTGAGCCCGACGTCCGCGCGACTTTCCGGCGCGACGCCCGCGCATCGGCGGTGGCGCAACGTCGCCATCGGTTTGGTTGTGGCCATCGTGCTCGCACTCGGCGCGATCGCGCTGCGCATGAGACAATCCTCATATTCCGCATTTCAAGTGGGTCCGACCACGACCATCGCCGACACACCGGAGCTCGAGAGCGATCCCGCGATCTCGCCCGACGGAAAGCTCGTCGCGTACTCCGCCGGAATGCCGCCGGCCATTCGCATCTATGTGCGGCAGGTGGACGGTGGCCGGCCGAACCTCGTGAGCGGCGATATCGAGGGAGCGCATTCCGACCCGGCGTGGTCGCCCGACGGATCGCGCATCTCGTTCGTGGCGAATGGTGCCGTCTACGTCGTGCCCGCCTTCGGCGGAACTCCCAGGCGAATGATCGATCATGCGTCGACGCACGCCTGGTCGCCAAACGGAAAGGAGATCGTGTTCGAGCGCACCGATGGGCTGTGGATCCGCGACGTGGATGGCGGCGCCGAGCGGCAGGTCATCAAGAGCTCGTATGCGCATTCGCCGGCGTGGTCGCCCAATGGCCGCCTCATCGCGTACGCCGAGGGGCTGCGGCCGATCATGGGGAATGTCTCCGTGAATGTCGTGTGGATCGCTCGTCGCGACGGAAGTAACCCGATTCGCGTCACCGACTCGACGCGAATCAGCTTGAGTCCCGTGTTCGCGCCAGACGGCACATCGCTGTTGTTCGTGTCGACCGAGGGCGGAATCCGCGATGTGTATCAACAGCCGATCGATCGCGAGGGCAGGGCCGCGGGCGCGCCCGTCCGTCTCACGACCGGCCTGTCGCCATTTAGAATTTCGTTGTCGGCCGACGGCACGCGTCTGGCGTACGACATCGTGCACAACTTCTCCAACGTCTACTCCATTCCGATCAACCCATCGGGAAGTGCGAGTCTCGCCGACGCGACGCAGATCACGCGAGAGAATCAGCATGTCGAGGGGGTGTCCGTCTCTCACGATGGAAAGTGGATTGCCTACGATTCCGATCGCAGCGGCAACTTCGACATCTATAAGATGCGGCTCGACGGCGGAGATCCGATCCAACTCACATCGATGCCCAGCAACGAGTTCAAGCCGGTGTGGTCGCCCGACGACAAGCTCATTGCGTTCCACTCGCAACGCAGCGGTGTGCGCCACATTTATACGATGAACGCCGACGGCAGCGGCGAGACGCAGGTGACGAACGGGGCCACGCAGGACGTCAATCGCGCCTGGTCACCTGATGGCAAGCGCATCGCGTTCGCCGCCATGCCGGTTCCCGGACGCCGAGCATTCGTCACGCAGTACGTGGTCAAGCAGGCCGACGGGTCGTGGTCCGCGCCGAAGACCGTTCAGCCGCCTGGCGACACGACCGGTGTCGGCGAGGCGGTGTGGTCGCCCGACGGCGCGCTCCTCGCCTACACGTTCAACGGCGACGTCTACGTCATGCCGGCCGATGGCGGAGCACGCACGCTCGTCGCATCGGTGACGGCGATGGGCGGTCCCGCGGAGGGACTCGCGTGGCGCGATCCCCACACGATGTTCGCCACGATCGGTCCAGCGGACTTCGTTCCGCTCGGCAAGCCGAGCCAGATTCGCACGACGAAGATCGTCGCGATCGCGATGCCGAGTGGGCGCGTGCGCGACGCCGTAGCGGGCGATGCGACGCATCACTTCAACCGCGAGGACTTCGCGGCGGATGAGAGGCGGCTCTACTTCACGCTCGCCGCGTATGAGAGCGACGTCGGCGTCATGGAGTTGATGAAGCGGAAGTGAGCTCGTCGCTATATTTCACTCTCGAACAACCGCTCGCGGTCGTCCCGCGCTCGAGGGGATCATGACAATACGTACTCTGGCAGGCTCGTCGCTGGTTCTGGCTCTGGGTGCGGGTTCGGTGCCCGCGCAACAATCGTCCCGCGCGACGCTCACCGCCCGTATCGACTCGCTTGCCGGCGCGTTTATCGCCGACACGCATACGCCGGCCGTGTCCGTCGCCGTACTTCGCGGCACGGATACGCTCGTGATGAAAGGCTACGGCGACGCGAGTATCGACTCGCATCGCGCGGCCACGGCGTCGACCGTCTATCGCATCGGATCGATCACCAAGCAGTTCACGTCCGCCGCGATTATGCAGCTCATCGAGCGCGGCAAGTTGTCCCTCGACGATCCCATGTCGAAGTACCTCCCGGACGTGCCGCTGCACGGTCACACGGTCACGATTCGCCAACTGCTGAATCACACCTCGGGTATCCACAGCTACACGTCGGAGCCGGAGTGGCAGAAGACCTGGGGCGAGGACCTCACGCCGCGACAAATCGTCGCCTTCGTCGACAAGGATACGTTCGACTTCGCGCCGGGCACCGCGTGGCGCTACGACAATACCGGCTACGTGCTGCTCGGCATGATCATCGAGAAGGTGACGGGCGAGCCGTACGCGAAGTATCTGCAACACGATCTCTTCGCGCCGCTCGGGCTTCGGCAGACGAGCTACTGTCCGTCGCGTCCGACGGACCCGTCGTTTGCCGACGGATATTCGTCGGCGGGCGGAACCGTGAAGCCGGCGGCCTTTCTCAGCATGACGCACCCATTCTCGGCCGGCGCACTCTGTTCGACCGTACGCGACCTCGTGATCTGGCAGCGCGCGCTGGCCGGCGGGCGTGTCGTCAACGCGAAATCGTTCGCGCTCATGACGACGGCGGACACGCTGAACAACGGGAAGCGCCTCAACTATGGATTCGGCCTGGTGCCGGGGATGCTCGGCACGCACCGATCGATCGGGCATGGCGGCGGCGTGAATGGCTTCACGACGTCGAGCATCTTCTTCCCCGACGACAGCGTGAACGTCGTCGTATTCAGCAACTCGGATCGCGGGCCGGATCCACTGGCGCTCAACATTGCACGCGCCGTGTTCGGAATGCCGCTCGTCGCTGCGCCCAAGCCACTCGTCGCCGTGCCACTCCCCGACGCCGATCGCGATCGCCTGCCGGGGATCTATGATCTCATTACACCCGGTGGCGGAAAGTTCGTCATTCACATCATGGTCGAGAATGGCCAACTCATGACGCAGGCCGAGGGGCCGGGGCAGGGCAAGTTCCCGCTCGTGTACCTGGGCAACCTGCAATTCGGCGCGACGTTCGATCCGTCGCTGCGCGTCACGTTCATCAGCGAGAACGGCGCGATCACCAAAATGCGGCTCGAGCAGGGCGGCGGAACGATGGAAGGCGCGCGACGGCCGTGACAGCGTCCGCCGCCCGTCAGCCGTCGACTGCGGCTACGGCGTCTGAGCCGGAGCGGCGCTTCGACCGCTCGCTCGTCGACGGTCCACTGGCAGGCGCCGTCTGGAAGCTCGCGTGGCCGACCGTGCTCACCAATGTCATTGGCGGGCTCCAGGGCATGATCGATCACGCCCTCGTCGGCAATCTGGTCGGCTTCACCGCGAACGCGGCGATCGGCGTGAGCTGGCAGATCTTCCTCGTCGTCATCGTCTTCGTGTCGTCGATGTTCATGGGCATGAGCGTTCTCGTATCGCGGTACGTCGGCGCGGGAGAGGGCGACAGGGCGGATCGCACCGTGTATCAAGCCTTCCTCGCCGTGATCGTGTTGTCGTTCGGCGTGCTCGCCCCGCTCGGGTATGTCTTCGCGCCGCGCCTGCTGTCGCTCGTGAACGCCGCACCGGCCGTGCAGCATGAAGCGCTGCCGTTCCTCCGCATCATGTTCGTGTTCAGCGGCGGAATGCTGATCTTCTTCATGGTCGGCGGCGCGCTGCGCTCGGCCGGCGACGCCCGGACACCGATGATACTCGGCGTTTCCATGACGGCGTTGAACATTGCGCTCAACGTCATGTTGATCCGCGGACTCGGGCCGATTCCCGCGTTCGGCACGCGCGGCGCCGCCATGGGAACATCCATCGCGTCCGGCGTCGTCGGGATCTACTCATTATGGAAGCTTACGCGCGGCGGTTGGGTCGTCTCGTTCAAGCATGACGGCGGCTGGGGGCCGGACTGGAAGATCATTCGAGCGCTGTTCCGCTTCGGTCTCCCGACCGGCATTCAGGGGATCGCCATGAACATCGGTGGCGTGGCGCTGCTCGCGTTCATCGGCTCGCTCGCGCAGAGCGCGGCGGCGCAGGGCGCGTATGCCGTGTCGTACACCGAGCTCTTTTCGCTCGTGACGTGGACGTCGCAAGGATTGCTCGGCGCGGCGGCGGTCATCGCGGGACAGAACCTTGGCGCCGGCAGGCCCGATCGGTCGGTGCAAGGTGTGCACGTCGCCGCACGATTCGGTATCGCAGGCGCGAGCTTCATCGGCCTCTGCTTCTGGTTCTTGCCCAGCCAGCTGCTCGCGATCTTCGGCATGCGCGATCCGATCGTCGTCGGCATCGGCGTGGAGTTGCTACGCGTCCTCAGCGTGAGCGGACTATTCATCTCGGTCGCGCTCACGTACACTGGCGGCTTGCAGGGCACGGGCGACACCAGGAGCCCTCTCTACATCTCGATTCTCTCGCAGCTCGTGATTCCGCTGGGCGCGTGCTTCGTTATGTCACGCATCGGGACGCTCGAGCCGCTCACGATCTGGCTGGCGATTTTCGCGGGCCACGTAACGCGGTGTCTCTTGAGCGTGGTCCGCTTCAACCAAGGAAAGTGGAAAGCGATCGAGGTCGCGTAGCCCGCGCTTGCTTTGGGCTCTAGGAGGATCGCGACGTCGACAGCGAGACCAGGATCGAGCGGTGAGTCTCGAGATGCCAGATTGGAGAACGCAAGATCCAAACATCACGCTGTCCAAAGCGATAGTCGCGTGGGCAGGCTCCCGTCTGCCGACTCGGGCCTCCCATCTCGACGCTGGTCTCGCTCTCGACGTCGCGATCTCGCCCACTGGGCAATCACCGACCTTTCTGAGCTACGCTAACCCCAGAGCAAATTCTTGGACTCAGCCCAACGCATCGACAAAGAACTCGGGGAGGTCGAGGACAAACGCGCCCGACATTCCTTCGGGCATCATCACCACACCTCGCTACCAAACAAAAGGCAGCAGCCGTTTCGTTCGTGCCTGGTAGGCGGGATACTCGTTTGGAAAGAGCTCGAGCATGATCGTCTCCTCCTTCCTGATGCGCGCGAGGAAGATGATGCTGGCGACGATGAACACCCCAATGCCGAAGACGGTCCCTGAGAGCGCCGTCCCGAAGGCCGCGAGCAGAACGCCTGTATAGATCGGGTGTCGCACGTAAGCGTACGGGCCCGTCGTCACTAGCTCGTGATGTTCCTTCACGGCCGGATGCGGGCTCCAGTTGCGCCCGAGGCAGACACGCGCCCAGATCGCCAAGCCAATGCCGATGGCGGTCAGCCCGGCGGCCATCCAGCCAAGCGCCGGACGTGGTGCAAACAAGGCGGCGCGATCGGAGAAGAAGCCCGGTGTCGAGCCGACGCGACGCCCGAGACGCATTCCATAGAAAACCACGAGCATGGTGATCGCGAGGCGGATCGGCCAGAAGTTCCACCACACCGATGAAAAGCCCGGGCCGCGAACGTCTCGCTTCACACCGAACGCCGACAAAACCCACACGAGCAGAAACGCAGCCCAGCTCCAGAGGATGACCGCTTCGTACGTGATCATCTTTATGACTTGCTCCGAAAAGAGATGCGCCAGTGGTCGTGGAGCCACGACGACATCGTCGACGCTGAACGGCTGTTCCTCAAACTTGCCGGCCGCTCCATTGATCGCCAGCCCGACTCGCGCTCCTTTGAAACGCGGTCCCTCCCGTCGGACTAGCTGCCAAACCAATCTCGCGGCAGATTCGCGCGCATGTCGGCGTCTCCCGAGCCCTTCCTTGCCTCGCTCACCGAGGCACTGAGCGACCGTTACGCGGTCCAAGAGGAGATCGGTCGCGGCGGAATGGCGCGCGTGTACCGCGCGCGCGATCTGCGACATGATCGCGACGTCGCGATCAAAGTGCTCGATCCCCAGCTCAGCTCCATGCTCGGCGGCGAACGCTTCCTCCGCGAGATCCGCGTGACGGCGCAGCTGACCCATCCGAACATCATACCGGTCCTGGATTCGGGTCAGGCTGGTGACTTGCTCTATTACGTCACGCCGTTCGCGGCGGGCGAGTCGCTGCGTGCGCGACTCGCGCGCGAGGGTCAGCTCCCGGTGCGCGACGCTCTACGAATCGCGCGTGAGATCGCCGACGCGCTCGACGCGGCGCATCGCGCGGGCATCGTCCACCGAGACATCAAGCCGGAGAACGTGTTGCTGGTGGCCGGCCACGCCGTTGTCTGCGACTTCGGAATCGCTCGCGCGCTCTCGGCGGCGTCGAAGGATTCGGTCACCGCCACGGGAGTGTCCCTCGGGACGCCGTCGTACATGGCGCCCGAGCAGGTGGTGGCGGCGCGCGACCTCGACGGCCGCGCGGACATCTATGCGCTCGGCTGCGTGCTGTACGAGATGCTGGCCGGCGATCCGCCGTTCACCGGCAACAACGCGCAACGAATCATGGCGCAGCACGCGACGAGCCCCGTGCCGTCCGTTCGTCTGGCCAGGCCGGGCGTCTCCGAATCCGTCGATCGTCTTCTGGACCGTGCGCTGCAGAAATCGCCGGCCGATCGATTTGCAACCGCGCGCGAAATGCGCGATGCCCTCGACACAAATCTCGACGGCGGCGGGACGTCGGCCGCGCACGCCGTCCCACCGTCCCACCGTTCCCCCGTTTCACCGCGACGTACGCTCGCGTCGGCCGCGATCGTGGCCGCGATCGTGGTCGGGGCCGCCGGTTGGCTTTGGTACCGAGGCGCACATTCGAGCCCGGGCGCGACCGGCGTCACGGCGAATCGCGTAGCTGTGCTGCCGATGGCGAACCTGAGCACCAGTCCGGACGATCGCTATGTCGCCGACGGCATGACCGAGGAGTTGATCTCGACACTCTCGACGATTGGCGGAGTCCGCGTGATCGCGAGGAGCTCTGTACTGTCCTACACCGATACCAGGAAGACCGCATCCGAAATCGGACGCGAGTTGAACGTCGGGAGCATCGTTGAGAGCAGCTGCCAAAAGATCGGCAGTCAACTGCATGTCACGGTGCGGCTGGTCGACGCCGCGACGAATGAACAACGCTGGCACGAGACGTACGATCGCGAAGCCAGCCTCGCCAACATCTTCACGATTCAGCGCGAGATCTCGACCGCGGTGGCGCAGAAGCTCAGCATACGGCTCATGCCCGCAGACTCACAACGCGTCGCCAAGCATCCGACGGACAACATCGAGGCGTACGCGCTCTATGTTCGCGCGCAACTCATGCGACATGATCGCGTGAACACGTCGGCGCTTCGCGCCACGCTCGATACGGCGACGGACATGCTTCAGCGCGCGATCGCGCTCGATCCTTCCTTTGCGGAAGCCCACACCGCCCTCGCGCAAACCTATATCGGGAGGCTGTTCAATTTCGAGCCGAATAGTGACCTGCGGCAGCGCGCTGAGGCGGAGATCGCGAAGGCGCTCGCGCTCGACCCGTCGCTGGGCGACGCTTACTTCGCTCGTGGCGATCTGGCCTATACGCGCGAAAGCGGCTGGCAGCTCGAGCAGGCGATGCGCGACTATCGACACGCGCTCGCCCTGAAACCCAATTCCGCCGACATCCACAGTGCGCTCGGATCGCTGCTCTTTCACGTCGGCTTGTTGGCCGCCGCTCGCAAAGAGCTC
>DASVYG010000214.1:0-9060 GCA_036392315.1 Gemmatimonadaceae bacterium | reverse complement strand
CGAGTTACCAGCCCGTCTTTCGCTGAATGTCGACGTTGTTGCCGATCACCGCACCGAGAATTCCACCCGCGGCAGCGCCGATGACGGCGCCCTTGATCTTGTCGCGGCTCGAGACCGAGCCGAGGACCGCGCCGGCCGCGGCGCCGATGGCGGCGTCACGTCCACCGTGCTTTTCGACACGTGTCGGCGGCTCCGGTGCGGGGTAATAGCCGCCACCACCACCGCTGGCGCGCGAGCTTCCGCTCGAGCGACGGGTGGTCGACGCGCGGCGGACAGGAGCGCTGTACACCGGTTGTCGTGCAACGGCTTGCAGGTTCTGAGGCTGCGCGGCCAGTCCGGCCTCGGTCGGCGACATGAACTGCTGCGGATTGTATGGCTGAGTTTGCGACGCCAACGCCAGATCGCTCTTGAGAGCGTCGTCGAGCGCAGGGGTGCTGTTCCGTCCACACGCCACAGCCAAGACCGCCGCCGGAACGAGAACTGCCCATCTCATTGTACGCATCGCAATCTCCGTCAAAGGTCGCCGTACGATTCGCCATTGGTAATAGGCACGTGCCGTTCCGGGGCTTAACCGCCATTTTTTCGGCTTCCCGCGGCCATGCGTCCACTTCAATGAACGGTGGGTGTCCTCAGAACGAGACCGTATCGAGCACGCCGCGAGGATTGCATGCGCGACACCGACCCCCCATCTTGCCGGAATACTCAAACTGAGGCACACCGCATGAGTACGGCAGTAACCGCGCGCCCCGTTCGATTGCTCGCGTTGTTGGCGCTCGGCGCCGCATCGAGCCTCTTCGCCCAGCAGCCGCAACCCGGATCGGCTGCATTCGCGCCGGATGTCGGCCAGATGGCGCCCGATTTTTCGCTGGCCGGCGCCACGCGCTTCGGCACCCTCAAGGATCCGGTCAAGCTCTCCGACTACCGTGGACAGACGGTGGTGCTCGCGTTCTTTCCCAAGGCGCGGACCAAGGGCTGAACGATTCAAATGGAGGCGTACCGTGATCAGTACGCCACGCTCTTCAACAGCGGAAAGAAGGTCGTCGTCATCGGCATCAGCGTCGACGCCGACACGACCCAAGCCGACTGGGCGCATGACTCGGGCTTCCCCAATCTGTTCGCGAGTGATCCCGATCAGACGGTCGCCAAGCTCTATGGTTCCGCAGACAGCAGGTTTGACACGCGGAACGTGTTCGTCGTCGGTCCGGACGGCAAAATCAGCGCGCGCATCATGAAGTTCAACGTGTTGTCTGGTGACGCGTACACCGAGCTCGGAAAGGACGTCGCGGCCACGCTCAAACCCGCGGGGTCGTCGCATTAGCGCCAACGCCGCATCGGCGCCGGGTCGCACCGGCACTGCTGGGCTGTTATTAGAATTGTATGATGCCGCCGTCGCCGCCGCTGCTCCAGACGCGGCGACGACCCGCGCGATCGAGAACCTGACGATCGATCGCTCGGCGCGCGTCTGGGTGTTCGCCTTCGGCAAGGCGGCGCAGGCGATGGCCGCGGCGACCGTCGCGACACTGCTCAAATCGCTGCATTCGATCGTGGGCGGCATGCTCGTGAGCCCCGACGGCGGAACCCCGCCGTACCCCACGCTGCTGACGATGCGCGGCGATCATCCCATTCCGGGGCGCAATTCGTTCGCGGCCGCGGCAAAGATCGGCGAGGTCACGGCGGGACGACGCGGCAACGACGTGGCGATCGTGCTGCTCTCGGGCGGCACCTCGAGTCTGATCGGCGCGCCGCTCCGCGGGATGAATGAGCGCGATCTGATCGACTTGTACGGATTGCTGCTCGGCTCCGGTCTCGACATCGCGGCCATGAACGCGGTGCGCAAACGCTTCTCCAGGTGGGCCGCCGGTCGGCTCGCCCTCGCGCTCGCGCCGGCGACAACACATTGCCTCGCCATCTCCGACGTGGCGAACGACGACTTGAGCGTCATCGGCTCCGGGCCGTGCGTTCCGGACACAACGACGGTCAAGGACGTGACCTCCATCCTGCAACGCGCGAATCTCTGGTCGAGGATTCCGCAGACGCATCGCGACTATCTCGCCGGCGTTTCGCGCGGGACGACGCCGGAGACTCCAACGGTCGCGCACCCGGCGTTCGCACATGTCACCGCGCGCGTGATCGGCAACACGCAACTCGCGGTCGAGGGCGCCGCGGCGAAGGCGCGCGAGCGCGGCGTCGCGGCGGACGTCTCCGCCACACGACTGTCAGGCGAAGCGGCGCGCGCCGGCGAAACCATCGCGCGCGATCTGCTCGCGATGCGCGCGCGCGGCATCCGCGGACACTGCGCAGTGTGGGGCGGCGAAACCACCGTGACGCTCGCCGCCGGCCACGCCGGAAGGCCGGCGGGCGGCGGACGTTGTCAGGAACTCGCGCTCGCGGCGGCGCGCGTGCTTCACGAGGCGGGAGAAGAGGGCGCCGGCATCACGCTGCTCGCCGCCGGCACCGACGGGCGCGACGGCGCGACGGACGCGGCCGGCGCCATCGTCGACGCAGCGACGTGGATCGACATCGTGACCAAGGGCCGCGACCCTGCGCAGGCACTGGCAACCCACGAGTCGCACGGCGCGCTGCAGGCCGCCAACGCGCTGATTCCTCGCCGCGAAACGGGCACGAACGTGAACGACGTCGTCATCGGCATGCTGTAAATCACCAGGGTTTGTCGCTCGACTAACTTTCCCCGCATGTCCGCGCCATTTATCGTCGGGATCATCCAGGACTCAGCGAGCGACGACACCGCGGCTACGCTCACCGCGACGGTCGAGCGCGTTCGCGAAGCGGCCGCGCGCGGGGCGCAGATCGTCTGCCTCAAGGAGCTCTTCAACGCGCCCTACTTCTGCAAAGCGCAGAAATGCGAGCGCTTCGACATCGCCGAGCCGATCCCGGGGCCGACGACCGACCGCATGCAAGCGCTGGCGAAGGAGCTCGGCATCGTCCTGATCGTTCCGCTGTTCGAGCGGCAAGCACGCGGCGTCTACCGCAACTCGGCGGCGATCATCGACGCGGACGGTTCGCTGCTCGGCGTGTATCGCAAGATGCACATCCCCGACGATCCGCTCTATTACGAGAAGTATTATTTCACGCCCGGCGACGCGACGACCGACGATCGGATCGATGCGACTGGCGCGGTGGCGAGGCAGGCCGGCGGATTCCGCGTGTGGAAGACGCGCTACGCGACCATCGGCGTATTGATCTGCTGGGATCAGTGGTACCCCGAGGCAGCGCGGATCACAGCGCTCCTCGGCGCCGACATCCTGTTCTATCCAACGGCGATCGGCTGGCATCCAGCGGAGAAATCCGAGTTCGGCCAGGCGCAGGTCGAGGCGTGGCGAACGATGCAGCGCTCGCACGCGATCGCGAACGGCGTGTTCGTCGCTTCGCCGAATCGCGTCGGTCACGAAGACGAGCCGGGCACCGACGGCATCGACTTCTTCGGCAATTCGTTCATCGCCGATCCGTTCGGACGCATTCTCGCCGAAGCCGGAACGGATCCGGAGATCCTCATCGCCCAGTGTGATCCGCGATTGATCGAGGAGACGCGCCGAAATTGGCCGTTCCTGCGCGACCGCCGGACCGATGCCTATGCGCCGATTCTCAGTCGCTACTTGGGGGCGTAGGAGCACCCGCCCGTCGATGACGCCTCGCGTTCCGGCTGAATTCGAGCCCCACGCCGCCACGTGGATCGCGTGGCCGCACCATGAGCCCGACTGGCCCGGCAAGCTCGAGCCCATTCCGTGGGTGTACGCCGAGATCGTACGGGCCCTGCATCGTTACGAGCGCGTCGAAATTCTTTGTCAGAACGAGGACGTGCGCGACGCGGCGCTCCGCACGCTCAGCGCGCACAGCGTGCGAGAGAATTTTCGCCTGCACATCGTGCCGACCGATCGCGTGTGGCTGCGGGATTCCGGCCCGACCGGCGTGATCGCCGATGACGGCTCGGTGTCGCTGGTGAATTGGCGCTTCAACGCCTGGGCGAAGTATTCGAACTTCGACTGTGACGCCCGCGTGGGCGTTGCGCTCGAGCGGATTACGGGCCTCCGTCGAAGCGAGCCCAAACGACCCGACACCGGCGAGCGCGTGGTGCTGGAGGGCGGTGCGATCGACACCGACGGCGAGGGAACACTGCTGGTCACGGAAGAGTGTCTGCTCTCGCCGGTTCAGGAGCGAAATCCGGGGCTTACCCGCGACGGCTACGAGCGCGTCTTTCGCGACACGCTCGGGATTCGTCAGACAATTTGGCTTGGCGAGGGCTGCGTCGGTGACGACACGCACGGTCATGTCGACGACGTCGCGCGATTCGTGGCGCCGGGCGTTGTTGTCCTGGCGTACGAGCCCGATCCGGCCGACACCGAGAATCATCGGCGCTCGATCGACAATTTCGAGCGGCTCCAACTTGCCGGCGGGGAGCGCGAGGCGTTTCGGATCGTCAAACTTCCCTTCCCGCGCGCCGTCGAGATGAACGGCGAACGACTTCCGGCGAGCTACGCCAACTTCTACGTCGCCAACGGTGTCGTCATCGTTCCCACGTTCAACGACCGGAACGACCGCATCGCACTGAACATCCTGGCCGAGCTTTTCCCGGATCGCGAAGTGGTCGGCATCCACGCGGTCGATCTCGTCTGGGGACTCGGGACGTTGCACTGCCTCACACAGCAACAGCCGATGGCGGTCAAGCGGTAGCCTTGCAGTTCGTGTTTCGTCGGGCCCGGTCGCGAAATCTTCGAATGATCCGAGGCGAGGCGTAGACATTGCGACACAGAGGTTGCATTCGACCTCGACCGCTACGCCCTCATTGCCGTGAAGATCACACTGCTATCCGATGACTCGATACGCCTGGAGCCGATTCCGGGCCCCATGACAATCGAAGCGCTCTCCGCCGAGCAGAGCTACTCGCCGTTTCATATGGTCGCGAGCGGCTTGGCGTATTGCACGTTCTCGGTGATGTACGCATGGGCCGAGTACGCCAAGCTCGACGCCGACGATCTGACCATCGACGTCGCGTGGACCTTCGCCGACGACCCGCATCGTGTCGATCGCTACGACGTGCGATTCAATTGGCCGTCGCTCCCGGCCAAGCGACTCCAGGCAGCAAAGCGCGTGGCCGAGCTATGCACGATCCACGCGACGTTCCGACACCCGCCGACGATCGAGATCGGCGCCGCGACCAGTCCAGCGCTCGTCACGTCCGACGCGCAGGCGGACGGCGCCGAGCCCGTTGCGCGATGACGACTTTCCCCGTCGTACAGTTCACCATTCGCGGCCAAGACGCGACGCAGGGACTCGGCCGGCCGTACACGTGCGTCTACGACGGCACGTGCAAAGTGTGCACGCGATTGGCGAATGTGCTCCGCAAATGGGATCGCGCCGCTCAGATCGAGGTCGTCGCGTCGCAGACCCCGGGCGTCGCAGCGAGATTCCCGTGGATTCCAGCGAGGGCGTATGCCGAAGCGCTGCAGCTCATCGGTCCCGGCGGACAGACGTGGCAAGGGGCCGCGGCGATCGAGCAACTGCTGAATGTACTGCCGAAGGGCAAGCTCGCATCGTGGATCTTCAAAATCCCGTTGGTCCGCGTCGCCGCCGATCGGATCTACAAATGGTTCGCGCGCAACCGCTATCGGCTCGGCTGCGGCGAGCACTGTCAGTCGCGGCCGCTCAACGTCGAGTTTCGCGACAGCTGAACGCTGAGCTCCGTCGCCCATCGGTTGACGAGCTCCATCTCGTGCTCGTCGAGCTCTTCTTCCGACGTCTGCACTTGGCTCGCCTGACCGCGCGCCGCGCGCGCGACGTTGGTCGCCAGCCCGATCCACGCAGCGCGTTGCAGCGATTCGCCGACCGTGCGCATGAGCAGCTGGTCGATAATCGACGCGGGACGATCATAGACCTGAATCTCGAAGCGCACCGCGTCGCCGCGGGTCTCGACGAGAAAGCGAACGGCGCCGGCGACCGGATGACCCGCGACCGTCAGCAGCGTGATGCGCCGCTCCGCAGCCTCGGCGACGCGAACTTGGACGTGGCCGCGTATCGGAATCTCGAGCGTAAGCGTCGCACCCTCTTCGATGCGCGTCGATCCGTTCTCGTCGGGCTTGAGCTGGACGGTCGGCGGCAGCAGCTCGGCGAGGCGTTCGCGCACGTGATCGAACAGCGCGTCGGCGTCGAACCGTCCGCCGCGGACGTCGACCCAGAACCGTTTGCGCGTTAGCGCACCAACGCCCTCGGACGGCAATTGAGTCGGCTGCTCGTTGGCGAGTCTGCGCAACCCGTCGTCGAGGCGCGTGGGCACGATTCCGAATACGTCGGTCAACGCGTTGGGGCGGCCAGGTGGAATCACGTTCCGCTCGACGAGCATGTCGAGCTGCGCTTCGCTGAACGGAACATCGACGCCGAGCGCGTCGAGGGCCTTGAGTCCGAGCGACGCAGCGAATTCAGGCAGGGGCGCTTGCACGGGCGCACGCTGCGTGATCGCGCGGAACCGGGTGACGAGGTCGTTTTGCGACGTCAATTCCGGACCAGCGATGTCGAGCGCTCGACAACGAGCCGCGTCGCTCTCCAGCGCGACCGCCAGCGCCTCGGCAAGGTCCTCGTGCCAGATGGGTTGGAACGGTTGGTTGCCATCGCCGATCACCGGAATCACCGGAAGCGTTCGGATCATCTGCAGCAGCACGGAGAGATGTGGATCACCCGGCCCGTAGACTGCGCCGGCGCGGAGGATGACCCAGTCACGACTGAACGCGCGCACCACGTCCTCTGCGACGTGTTTGGACTTGTGGTATGCCGACTGGCCGCGCTCTGCTCCGAGCGACGAGACGTAGACAATCCTCCGAACGCCGGCGCGCTCGGCTTCCATGACGACGTATCGCGTGCCGTCGATGTTCACGGCCTGGAACGTTCGGCGCGGCGGCCGCTCCGTGGATATCCCCGCAATGTGCAGGACGGCGTCGCAACCATCGGCAGCGCCGCGAATTGACTTCTCCTCCGAGACGTCGCCGGCCCAACCTTCCACCCCGTCCGGCCACCACGTTTGATCGCGGCCGGCGTGCCGGCTGAGGACACACACCCTGTGACCCCGGCGAAGCAGCGCTCGCACGGCCGCCTCGCCGATAACGCCCGTCCCTCCGGTAACGAGAACCTTCATGGTGCTCCTGAATGCTGGTAAACGCGTGGGGGCAGGTAAGATGCCACCGCCTCTCGCTGTTACATGCCTGGCTCGTGTGTCGTCCTCGCTGTGCCCGGCAACGCAGCCTGAGCGACCATTCCGAACCCTCGTGATCGATGTTTCCGGTCCCCTCTAAACAGCTTCGTCGCGCCACGTTCGCCGTGCTTGCCGTAATTGCGGCCTGCTCTCACAGCGGCACGACTACCGTGACGCTGGGCGCGGCCGGCCCTCTGGACCAGCTCAACGGCGTCGTCACGAAGCAAGGGATCGACCTGGCCACCGACGAGATCAACGCCAGCCCCGATTGGTCCGGCAAACGCCGCCTCGAGATTCTGTTCGCCGACGATTCCGCTCGCGGCAGCCGCGCCGCGGCGATCGCGCAAGAGTTCGACACAACGCAGCGCGTCGTCGCGGTCATCGGTCACGTCAACTCCGGCGCGATGGTCGCCGCCGCCCACCTGTACGACAAGCACCTCGTCGCCGTCGCGACGACCGCGACGTCGCCCATGCTCACCGGAATTTCGCCGTGGACGTTCCGCGTCATTCCGAGCGATTCGGCGAACGCGATCAGCCTCGCCAAGTTCGTGACCAAGCTCGGACAGAAGCGCGTCGCCGTGTTGTACGAGAACAACGCATACGGGCGCGGCTTGGCCGAGAATTTCCGCAAGGCGTTCACCGGCGACATCATTGGAATCGATCCGATCGACGACACCGCCGAACAGGACTTCGAGCCGTACGTGAGTTGGTTCAAGCACGAGCACGCGGATCTCGTGGTCGTTGCCGGGACCGACCGCTCCGGCCTCGCCTTCCTCAGGGAAGCGCGACGTCAACAACTCTCGGCGGCCATCGTGGGCAGCGACGGCTGGCAAGCGCTGGCGCCCGATCCGAAAGCCGAAGGCGTGTACGTGACCGCACCGTTCAGCGCCCAGGACCCGAGGCCCGAAGTCCGCGCGTTCGTCGACGCGTTTCAGAAACGCTACCACACACTTCCCGAGGGACACGCCGCGCTGGCCTACGACGTGACGAAGATGCTGGCTTGGGCAGTAGTGAATGTTGGACCTGATCGCAAGAAGATTCGCGACTTCCTCGCCGGACTCACCGAGGACAATGCGTTCCACGGCGTCACCGGCGTGATCCGATTCAGACCCGACGGCGATCCGATCGGAAAGGGCATGGTGCTCACGCGTGTGCATCAGGGCGCGCTCCAGGTGGAGGGCACGCAGTGATCACCGTCGATCATGTCGGTCTCAATACGATCCGAGGCCGGCTTTGGATAGGCTTTGGGATCCTCGTCGCGCTGCTTGTCGTGGCCGGCGCGGTCGCTCGCCGATCGTTCACCCAGATGGCGGTGACGATCAACGAGTCGCTCGCCGAAGTGCAAGCGGAGGCGCGACTCGCAAGCGCGCTCTCGGCCAACGCCACGAAGACGATCGAGTCGGGCGCGCACTACCTCGAGACCCGTGATACGGCCGCGCAGGAGGCCTTTAGAAAATTTGGATGGGCAGCGCACGCGGTTCAGCGCGAGATGAACGACCGGCCGGGTCAGACCGCCGCCGAAGTCGCTACGGTCGCATCGATCGACAACAAGCTCTCGGCCATGGAAGTCGATTATGCGGTGGCCCACCGACTCGCCGACCTCGGTCGAATGGACGACGCGCGCAAGGCCGCCGCTCAAGCGCGCGCGCCGGTCGATGACATGCTGAACAGCATCGATCGACTCGGCAGACTCAAAGCGGATCGCGTGGCCACGGCGAAGATCGGGCTGGCGGCGGAGATGGATAGCCGGTCGCGCTGGCTGCTCTCGATCATCGGTCTGGCCCTCGTGATCGGGATGCTCGTGGTGATGTTCACGGTGCGGCGCATCGGACAGCCACTCGACGTGCTCGTGCAGCACGCGC